>NZ_LWFT01000687.1:0-756 GCF_001635105.1 Oleiphilus sp. HI0079 | reverse complement strand
GCGGAGATTCATACCATTCATGGCTTCTGCCAGGAAGTGGCGCTAGAGCATGCCGTGTTGATGAATCTTCCAAGCGAACAGAGTTTGAAGGAAGACTTAAGTCCTGAATGGCTTGATGCTTGTCGCGATCTTTGGCGAGGAACGATTCTTAAGTTTCCTGAACCTGCATTGAGGTATGTTCGCTCACAATGGCCAACGCCCGACGCGTTGAACAGCAAGATTAGCGGCTTCACGCATCGACAAGCTGATCGGGTGACACCTCAAACCTCTTTGACTAAGGCAGGGCATCAAGATCTAGCAGAGACGCCTTTGGCTTGGTGGTTAACCCAGTACCAAGAGCTTGATGCATGGCACGCATCTTTGGTTACCCTGATCTCTGATCACCTCGCGGATGTGCGACGTGTTGTTGCTGATTCAGACTTAAAGCTTGTCGATAATAAGCTGAAGCGCCTAGAGGCCATACAAGCATGGCTAGACAGCGGCGCAAGCCCAGCGGATATGGCCAAGCTCAAGTTTGATACGTTTTACGAATCGACCATTATAGCGAGTGCTAAAAAAGGCAAGCAGCCGCCTAAGCACCTTTTCTTTGTATCTCTTGAGCAGCTTTTTGAACGTCAGCCAAAAAGCTTAGGCTCGCTCTTTCTTCAGGCTTTTTACGTCGAGGCCAAAGAGCGAGTTGATCAGAAGAAGCGGGAAGAACAATTGCTAGGCTTTGATGATTTNATCCGACAAGTCAACGATGCGGTGCTGAATCCA
>NZ_LWFT01000686.1:0-5525 GCF_001635105.1 Oleiphilus sp. HI0079 | reverse complement strand
GTCGGATCGGAAGCGTTACCTAAATGCGCGAAGTACGATAACGACGTTGCTCGATCTAGGCGCTGTTCCTATTATCAATGAAAACGATACGGTAGTGACGGATGAAATTCGGTTTGGTGACAATGATACGCTCGGTGCTTTAGTGACCAATTTGGTTGATGCGGATGGGTTGATCATTTTAACCGATCAGGATGGCATGTTTGATCGTGATCCTCGTAAGCATTCCGATGCTCGTTTACTTTCTGAAGTGAGAGCGGATGACGAGAATCTTGATGCAATGGCGGGTGGTGTCTCCGGTGCTTTGGGGCGTGGCGGTATGCAAACTAAGCTTCGAGCGGCGCGGCTCGCTGCGCGTTCGGGCGCGTTTACAGTCGTGGCGGGTGGTAAAATCCCAAATGTGTTGACGCGTCTTTTTGAAGGAGAGAGTGTTGGGACGCTTTTCCGGGCGAGTACGGATCGACAGTTAGCTCGGAAGCAATGGCTTGCAGGCCATCTGCAAACAAAAGGTGATGTTGTTCTTGATGGCGGCGCCGTAAAGGCTCTAAGAGCGGGTGGAAAAAGCTTGTTGCCTGTTGGTGTTGTCTCTGTATTGGGTCGATTTCGTCGCGGTGAGATGGTGCGCTGTTTGGATCAGCATGGAGATGAGTTGGCTCGGGGCTTGATAAACTATAATGCAGAGGACGCTAAGAGAATTGCAGGTCTTGCCAGTTCAGAAATTTCCGAAAGGCTCGGGTATTGTCATGAGCCTGAGTTGATTCACTGTGACAATCTCGTGTTGACGTGATTCCAGTGGGTGGTGTTTACTCCTTCGGCAGACATAAAAAAACCGAGTTAAATAACTCGGTTTTTTTATGTCTTGCTTACGCTTACGCTTTCAATGCTTTGATGCGTGCGTTTAAGCGACTCTTTGTGCGAGCAGCTTTGTTCTTGGGGAATAGACCCTTGTTAACCATGCTGTCGATAAGCGGAGTCGCTGTTTGGAATGCTGCTTGAGCATCGTCATAGTTGCCTGTAGCGATCTGTGCATCAACTTTCTTGATGTAAGTGCGAACCATAGATCGTTGGCCTGCGTTGCGTTGGCGGCGTACTTCTTGTTGACGCGCGCGTTTCTTTGAAGAGGGGGAGTTAGCCACCGTAATGCTCCTAAATTTCGCGAATAAACGATATAAAACGACAGGTGCTAGCAGCGCTAAAACGTCTGTGTCTGCACCCATCCATAAAAATGACGCGAGACTATGCCTTTTTGATTAAGCATTGTCAAGGTTTTGCTCTTTATGCGACCATTTTTGATATCAACGCTTCACATGTTCGTTTATCCATGTATTTAGGTACAGGATAATTCGCATGTGCTTCGTCAAGGGCGAGTTCTGCGATACGCGGAATATCCTCCGTCTTGAGGCTATCAAGAGTCGCTGGGATCTCAAAGGACACAAGCATGGCGCGAATGCGGGCGATCAATTTTTCCGCTAATTTATTATTGCTTTCCCGTCCTGCTTTCAATCCGCTTGCTTCGGCTAGGGTCGCGAGTTCTGAGATAATATCTGACTTTGAATAATCGAGAATGTGTGGCAAAACAATTGAGTTCGCTAGTCCATGAGGTGTTGCGTAGAGGGCGCCAAAATTGTGAGCGATCGCATGAACATAGCCGACACCTGCTTTCGTGAAAGCAAGGCCTGCATAGTATGAGGCCATCGCCATGTTTTGGCGGGCTTCTAAGTTTTTGCCGTCATGAACTGCAGTCTCTAAGTTCTCCATGATGAGCTTGGTGGCGGCAAGCGCGTAGCTTCGTGTTTCATCTGTCGCATTGGTTGAAATATAAGACTCAATAGCATGAGTCAGTGCATCCATTCCTGTCGCGGCGGTGACAAATGGTGGCAGTCCAAGCATGAGCTTGCCATCGAGTGCGGCCATCGCTGGTACGAGTTTTGGATCAATGATCGGAGTCTTTTGATGTGTTTCCGGATTTGATACAACCGAAACAATTGTTACCTCCGAACCTGTGCCTGCTGTCGTTGGAACAACAAATAGCGGTAACGGTGCTTTGCGTAGTTTGAATAGTCCTGCCATTTTCTCTAACGACTTATTGTTCGTCGCTCGTGCAGCGATCGCTTTGCTAGCATCTATTGGAGAGCCCCCGCCAACGGCCAAAATGCCTTCGCATTGATGCTTATTTAATAAAGCGAGACCTTTTTCAATTTGATCATAAGTTGGGTCTGGGAGAATGCCGTCATAGATCGTTACTTTGATTCCATGCTTTTCAAGGCGGGCCTGAATATCTTTTAGCAGGCCGATTTCGACTAACACTTTGTCGGTAACGAGTAATAATTTCTTAATCCCTAGGTGGCTTATTGCATCACAAAGCTCAAGTGAGGAGTCGGCGCCTGAAAATAATGTTGGCTTCGGCATTGGTATGACGGCAGCGGCTACCTTGAGTGCTTTAGTAAGGCCTTTGTAATATTGGACTTTAACGGGGAACAACATAATTCTACTCATCTTTCTGATAATTAAACGAAACGGCTACTTTTAACTCTAACCTATTTTTAGAGTATATACTCTAAATTTGAGCTAGGAAAAGTCTTTCCGCTTGCTGCATGACGATGGAAGTTGATTATTTCGGCGCTGAGGTGCGGTTTGGTTGGTGAGACGTAGATCACATAAGTGGCAATAAATTGTTACACAACGCAAATTTTCTACAACATACAAAAGGGGCTTCAGGCCTTATATTTACAACATACCGGTTGCGCAGCGATTCAGGCCCGCAGCGCAAAAGGCCAAGTTTTTTAGTGATTTCGTTTAGATCTTACTGCCCGCTCAATGAAGCGGGCTTTTTTTTGCCTAAATAAAGTGTGCGGGGTTAAACATGGTTACGCACTTACTTGACCAGAGCCCTGATAAGCCATCTTATCCAAAAGCTTATTGACCGCAGCGGCGAACTCTGCACTGGAGTCTTCCTGCAAGAAGTGCCCGCCTTTCAAAGTAATATGATCCTGCCCTACAGATCCAGGAACACGTTTTTGCATAAAGCGGTCTCCGCCTCGGGTGATGGGGTCACCGTTGCTAAATGTGGTTAGAAATGGTTTGTCCCACTTTTCCAGTATCTTCCAAGCGTCTTTGTTGGCTTGGGATGCTGGATTGTCTGGAGTGACGGGAACAAGGGCAGGGAACGCGCGAGCGCCCGCTTTGTATTTTCGGGAGGGGAAAGGCGCATCATATGCTCTCATCTCATCTTTGCTGAGTTGCTTGAAGCTACCGCTGTTGACAATTCGCGCGATCGGAAACCATGGACTGTTAAGCGCAAAGGCCTTCCATATTTTAAATGCCTTTGGTACTTGTTCTTCGCCAGTTGGAAGCATACCGTTGCCAACAACGATCGCTTTGAAGCGACTTTCGTTCTCGGCTGCAAGGCGAAGGCCTAATAAAGCCCCCCAGTCTTGGCAAACCAAAGTAATATTGTTCAGCTCTAATTTGTCGATGAACTTCTGCATCCAGCGCATGTGTTGCGCATAGCTATAGTCTTCGGTGCTGGTGGGTTTGTCTGATTTGCCAAATCCAATGAGATCGGGGGCGATCACGCGGTGGCCCGCAGCCACGCAAATAGGGATCATGTGGCGATATAGATAAGACCAAGTTGGCTCCCCGTGCATCATCAGAATGGGGTCGGCATCTCGCGGCCCCTCATCAACAAAATGCATTCGCATCTCGTCGATTTCTATATAGTTGGGAGTAAAAGCGTAGTTTGGCAGGCGTTCAAATCGTGCTTCAGGTGTGCGAAGAAAGTTGGTCATTGTCGGGCCTCTTGAACGGTTTTTATTATGACTGGCAAAACCATGCTAACGACCCTTGGAGAGAAAGGCTAGCCTTCCCCTTCTTTCAAGTCTAGATAGCCGCGTTGAATCGAAGTTTCAAGCGCCTTTGAGCCTTCGGCAAGCTCCTCAAACCGGAGTCGATGTGCGCGTAATTTTTGCATTTCCTCTACGGTTGGAAATTCCTCTTTATTCTCATACGTTTTACAAAGCTCGTAAAGGTGTTGTAAATAGCTGGCGCGGCTCCGTGCAACTAAGTCAACAATAGGTTGTAAGTCCTTGATGCAAAGTTCTTCAATCGAGGGATTTATGTGGTCTCGGTTGGATGTTTTTAGTAATTGTTCAAACTGCATTAGCAGGCGGTTTACGTGCTTGTCCATCGACGTGCTCCAAAAGCATATTCAACACCATAAGCATAGTGAAAGTATCGCGATAGTCGAGTAGCATGACGCTCTATTCTTTCTGACGACAATAATAACGAATCTGCATCACCTATGAGCACAGAGCCTTCATCGACTAAAACCAGTTCCGGTCTGTTTCGGTCATCCGCTATTGTTGGTCTGATGACGATGATTTCTCGGTTTCTTGGGTTGGCTAGAGATGTGGTGTTGGCAAATTTCTTTGGTGCAAGCGCTGGTGCCGATGCATTTTTTGTCGCTTTTAAAATTCCTAACTTCTTTAGGCGTTTGTTTGCAGAAGGCGCATTCTCTCAAGCGTTTATCCCGGTGCTTGCTGATTATAAAGAGAAAGACTCTGCTGAAGTGCGCACTTTGCTTGGTTCGGTGGCCGGAGTTTTGGGGTTGATACTGTTTGTGTTTACGCTGCTTGCCGTTCTTGGCGCGCCTTGGGTGACAGCCTTGTTTGCACCGGGCTTTCTCGATGAGCCAGGAAAATATCAGCTCGCAAGCAGCATGCTTCAAGTTACTTTTCCTTATTTGTTTTTGATTTCCTTAACGGCGTTTTCCGGTGCGGTGCTAAACAGTTATAACAATTTCGCGGTACCTGCATTTACACCTGTGTTACTGAATCTCTGTCTGATATCGGCTGCTTTATTCATGGCTCCGCTATTTACCCAACCGGTCATTGCGCTGGCTTGGGGAGTTCTTATTGCAGGTATCGTGCAGTTCTTTTTTCAGCTTCCATTTTTATTGAAGCTAGGGCTGCTGCCGCGCCCACGGTTTGATTATCGTCATGAGGGTGTGCGTCGAATTGGCAAGCTGATGGTGCCTGCAATGTTTGGCGTGTCAGTCAGTCAGATTAATCTTTTGCTCGATACTGTGCTTGCATCTCTTCTCCAAACCGGCAGCGTTTCCTGGCTGTATTATTCTGACCGTCTCGTGGAGTTACCGTTGGGTGTCTTTGGAATCGCTATCGCAACCGTCATTCTGCCAAGTTTATCTGCTAAGAAAGCGAGCGGCTCAGAACAAGCGTTTTCAGATACCATCGACTGGGCTTTGCGGATGGTGTTAGTGATTGGTCTGCCCGCCGCGTTCGCGCTGATTGTATTGGCGGAACCACTCATTACCGTTTTGTTTCATTACGGCGCCTTGCTCGATAATGATGTGCTGCAAGCAGCGAAGAGCTTACGTGCATACGCAGCCGGTTTGAGGAGCTTGCCGAAGGCTCAAAGGCGCTTGAAACTTCGATTCAACGCGGCTATCTAGACTTGAAAGAAGGGGAAGGCTAGCCTTTCTCTCCAAGGGTCGTTAGCATGGTTTTGCC
>NZ_LWFT01000685.1:0-1473 GCF_001635105.1 Oleiphilus sp. HI0079 | reverse complement strand
AACCCAGCAGTAAAAAAAGGGAAACGGCAACGCTAATAGTCTTACGCATCATGATTGCAGCCCCTCACAAAAAGAGTCTGGCTGATATAGTTTAAATCTTTAAGAAAGCTATAATTCTTAATGTAGCCCATATTTATTTTCACTTTATCAGGGAAGATCACTTCATCATTATATTTTGCAGGGTCAGCTTGCGCAGCAAGCAATGCCTCTTCATTTTTATATTTCAAGGTGGCTGGCCCAGTTATCCCCGGGCGTATCGTCAAGACCAATCGTTCTTCTCCGACTAACTTGTCTGCGTAGCCCGGAACATCGGGCCTTGGCCCAACAAAACTCATTTGCCCTAACAGTACATTCCATAACTGGGGAAGCTCATCGATTTTGGTTTTACGAAAAAAAGCGCCTAGCTTGGTAATCCTTGGGTCGTTGTCGGCAGTAATCGTTGTTTCAATACCTCTTACCTGGCGCATGGTTTTAATCTTAACAACTTTGAACAAACGCCCGTTACGCCCAACTCGCTGCTGAATAAAAAAACCATTGGAGCATGTATCTATACTGGCAGCGATCCACGCCAATAAAATCAACCAAAAAGAAAAACTCAAACCCACGAGCGCAACTACGACATCAAAACAGCGCTTTATCAACGCATCAGTTAAAGACAAGCCCTCATGCATTATTAAGGTAACCAAACTTGCTTAAAGTTTTCCCAACCAAGCCCTCTAGATGCGCAACTTCCTCCTTCCCTAGTGATTTACGCCCTTTCCCTAAACTCTTAGCAGATACACCCGCCACAGCGCGCTCCAACTGCTCACTAGTGGATTCAACCCCCATAAATTGAAGCACTCTCGCCAACTCAGTTTTTGGATCGCGTACAAATGCCTCATATTGAACGCGACAAACTTGGTCTTTAGGAAGGTGATTTAGCGCGGCATCAGACTTTTCGACACACTGTTGCCATTGAATCGCACAAACTTCATTCAAGGTATGCTTTGCTAGAATAGCCTGCATGTTATCTAACGCTGGGCCCCAAAAAGCTAAGCGTTTTTCCTTTGAAAAAAAACGATGCAGGCGCGCCCAAAAGTAACGCAATCCATAGTAAGGCAAATCAATTTTGGGAACGAAACGTACTTTCTCCAATATATAAGCCAAGTCTAACTTCGCCGTCCAACGCAACTTGGCAGACCCCGTCGCATCGACGCCATCACGCACAATAAAGATATATTTTGCGTCAGGAAAAACAGCATGAAGAAATGGCACGCGAAGAGAGTTCGCACAGGTTTTCTCAACGAGAATGTTTGCACCAAACTCTTTCGCATATTTGTCAAAAGTAGTGTTTAAGTAGGACTTAACTAGCGTGGTCGCTTGCTGCTCTGAAAACTCATCGGACGGATGTCTGACATTCCCATGACGAATAATGTAGTTTATTTCATCACAAGGCCATGTTTCGACACCATTAAAAGATGTTACGACATCGCG
>NZ_LWFT01000684.1:0-21744 GCF_001635105.1 Oleiphilus sp. HI0079 | reverse complement strand
CAAGTACGTATCGACCATCAACTCATAGTTTTTGAAGATCTGATAAATAATCTCGTTTTTGTTGCGGAAGTGGTAATACAAATTACCAGGCGACATATTGAGGTGTGCAGCGATATGATTGGTTGAAACATTCCTTTCGCCCCGCTCATTAAACAGATCGAGACTCTCCAGAATAATACGTTCTTTTGTCTTCATTATGGTCGCTGTAGATCCTTACTCTTACTATCTCTAACGCATACAGCAACAGGCTCAGAGCCCGCTGGCTACATACTAAAAACCCAATACGTGATAATTCCGGCAAGCGCATTGACTTGTTAGAGTATATACTCTAATTTGATATTTTGCAGTCCCCAAAAGATAAAAAGCGCGCATAGGCGCCGCAAAACCGGAGGAAACCAACATGGTTGCTGACGTAGTTCAAATTTCTGAAAGTAAGTCCCAAATCAAGAAGATGAAGAACATCTATCAAGAACAACTTCAGGCGTTTCGTCGTAATCCGATGCCAAGTTATGAAGAGCGTATCGCGAACCTTAAAAAACTACGCCAGGCCCTCCTAGATAACCAAGAAACCTTTATCGCGAAAATATCCGAAGATTTCGATGGCCGTTCAGCAGATGAAACCCGTCTAGCCGAAATTATGCCGGTCTTGCACACCATTGATTACACCATCAAAAATCTAAAGAGCTGGATGCAGTCAGACAAAAAGAAAGTATCTGCGCTATTCATGCCAGCAAGCACCCGAGTGCAATATCAGCCACTCGGCGTTGTCGGCATCATTGCTCCTTGGAATTACACCATATCACTCTCTCTGGGGCCGCTCGTCTCTGCGCTCGCCGCAGGCAATCGCACAATGATCAAGATGTCTGAATTCACACCCGTGACGTCGGCCTATGTTGAAGAATTAGTCGGAAAAATATTCCCTGAGAATCTGGTCGCAGTGATCAACGGAGAGGCCGACGTTGCTGTCGAGTTCTCAGACATCCCTTGGAACCATTTGCTGTTTACTGGCTCTACGAGTGTAGGGCGTCACGTGATGCGCGCAGCTTCTGCAAACTTGACTCCAGTCACGCTTGAACTTGGCGGTAAATCTCCAACCATCATTTCGGAAACAGTCGATATAGACGAAGCCGTCAAGCCTATCGTTTTCGGAAAAGCATTTAATGCAGGCCAAACGTGCATCGCACCGGACTATATCCTTTGCCCGGAACATCGCATTGAAGCATTTGTTGAACGCTTCCAACGCTACTTTGCGGAAATGTACCCAACGCTCAAACATAACAATGACTTTACGTCCGTTATTAATGATCGCCAATACAAGCGTTTGCAGAGTTATGTGGCAGATGCAGAAGAAAAAGGCGCAACGGTTGTGATGTGTAACCACGCTGGCGAAGACATGGCTGACGGAACGCGTAAAATGCCGATCCATCTTGTCCTGAATCCTACAGAAGATATGCTTTGCATGCAGGATGAGATTTTTGGCCCTGTACTTCCAATCATTGGCGTGAAATCAGTTGAAGATGCGGTCGACTTTGTAAATGACCGACCTTCTCCGCTGGCGCTTTACTACTTTGGCCACGATAAAGACGAACAAAACTTTGTCCTTGATCACGTTCGCTCAGGTGGCGTCTGTCTTAACGACACACTTTCTCACTTTGCGCAGGAAGATCTCCATTTTGGCGGCGTTGGCGAATCCGGCATGGGCGCTTATCACGGTGAAGAAGGTTTTCATACCTTCTCTCATAAAAAGCCAATTTTTGCGAAAGGTAAGATTAATAGCACCAAGTTTGCTTACCCTCCTTACGGTACAGCCATCCATAAATTGATCTTCTCAATTTTCATGCGCTAGGCTTTTTCGGGCGCTCGCTTGAGCGCCCATTTTCCCCGCCCAGTCTTTGCCACCACATTGTCACTACGCCTTTATTTGTTTACTATTCAGCCTTGATTAAATCCGGCACAAAAAGCGGACTTGCCGCTCTTCATCGCGGCCCTTAATAATGACTTCCCTCAGAGGCGAATGCATGACAACGGTTATCTATCCGGGCACGTTTGATCCAATTACCAACGGTCACACTAATCTCGTCGAACGCGCTACGCGTGTTTTCGACAAAATTATTATCGCTGTTGCGGCTAGCCCCAAGAAGCGACCGCTGTTTCCTTTAGAGCAACGCGTTGCTCTCGCGCAAGAAGTCCTCTCGCATATCGATAATATTGAAGTCGTTGGCTTTGAGAATCTTCTCGCCGAATTTGTTCGCGAACATGAGGGCAACGTGATCCTTCGCGGATTACGCGCCGTATCCGACTTTGAGTATGAATTTCAGCTTGCTGATATGAATCGCAGACTAGTTCCTCAAGCAGAAAGCATATTCCTGACCCCAGACAATCACTTATCGTACATCTCATCGACACTTATTCGTGAGATCGCAGTATTGGGTGGGAATGTCGATGAGTTCGTTCATCCCGTGGTGTCGGACGCTCTTAAATCACACTTCAAAAACCACTAATTTGATCACGCAAGAAATAGGAAGTACCCATGGCACTAATCATCACTGATGACTGCATTAATTGTGACGTGTGTGAGCCTGAATGCCCAAACGAGGCAATCTCTCCAGGCGAAGAAATCTACGAGATTGAACCGAGCAAATGCACCGAGTGTGTCGGACATTATGATGAGCCGCAGTGCCAGCAGGTTTGTCCCGTAGACTGCATCCCGCTCGATCCGGCGCATAAAGAAACGCAAGAACAGCTAATGGCAAAATATAACCTGCTTACTGGCTCTGCCTAGGCCACACCGCCTGCATTAGCTGTTTTTTATATCCCGTCTACACTTACCTTAAAGTAAGTTGCCACATACCTTGCCAGAGATGGCCAAACAGCAGGACAGCTATGAGTACAGAGCAAGAAGACAAACAAGCGGAAATCACGTTGACACCAGAGCAACGGCTTGATGCCCTAGAAGGTAAAGTGGGTAAAAACCGCATCGTCCTAATGTCTATCGCACTGATACTCATTGTCACGCTCTCTGCCTCAATTACCGCATTCATGATGCACTACTTTGGCGGAGTAAGTGCGAACTCAGGCCCATCAAATAATACCGAAACAATACAGACCTTAGAGGGCCAGGCCGAGCTTCTCGAACAGTACGATATTCGCCTCGCAGAACTCAGCAGTCAGCTTAAGACACTCGATAACAAAATCGAGAACTCTTCTAACGCCACCATTCAGCGCATTCTGGTAGAGCAAGAGCAAGCAAAACAAAAGTTCATGGATACCGTTCGCTCGTCCATTTATGATTTGGCGCACATGGTTCCTGGCTCCAGATCTTGGCTTGAGCTTTACAGTGAACAGTTAGACGAAGCCATGGTTAAAAGCCAGCAACGCGAAAAGGCATTGAAAGAGCTTCAAACCTCAGAACCTGTCGCCAACAAAGATCCTTTTTTTGGTGATGAATTCTAACAACGAAGCTCACGACCAACGCGAACCAAGCTGGCCATAGCTCGTCTTCATACCATCCATCGCCGTAATTTGGGCAATCAGCAACTCTGCTGTTGCGATGGCATCGCTGAGCGCATTGTGCGCGTGAGAGTGTGGCAACGCATAACGATCACGACACAACCCTAGCTGCAAGCTACCGGCCCTACCCTGTCGATCTAAACGACGCTTTTCAATCGCCATCGTATCGATGTACTGAAAGGATAAGGGGCAACCAAAAGAGCTCTCGGCCGCTCGCTGAAGAAACTCGACATCAAGATGTGCGTGATGAAAAACAGCCACGGAATCACTCAAATCCTTCATCAGCAAACTTAATGCTTGTGACACGCTAGAAGCTCCGGCGATCTGTCGATCACTCAGACCATGAATCGTCACGCTTTCTCCAACGTCCTCTGTGGCATGACACAACACATGTCGACCGCTCGAATACTCAATAAAGCCATTCTGAATCACGACCCATCCGATACTCAATAACGCATCTTGTTTTGGGTTCAGCCCTGTCATTTCGCAATCAACAGCAAGAATCTTTAGCTCAGAGAAAGGCGTTCGCGACGACCAAGCCGGCTGTTCATACAAACGGCTAAGCGGTCCAGACGCCGTAATTTTTTTGCGCCATCTAAGCTGCTTTAGAAACCTAGATAGTGCCATGGCCGAACCGCATTTTCAGAGAACGCTGGCTCTCGGCAACAACGGCAAACGCGTCTTTTAATTGATGTCTGACAAGGGGAGATAGTGTTTTCGGATCCAAGTTATTCGACACGGCCTCTGACTGCTGGATCTGCCTGCTTTGATTCTCAAGTCGCAAACCTGCAATAAATTCATGCGCATCACACAAGTTACGCGACTGCTCAGAAGAGATGATCTTTTGCTTCTCCAATGCCTTTAAACGATCCACAGTATTCACTGCTGTAATCCCTTCAGCCAAGCAATATAAACGCGCCATCGCAACAATCGGCACAGTACCACGATGTTTGAGATCCAACACTGCACGATGGTTGCCATCTTTCTCCAGTACAAACTGTTTAAAAAAGCCAAGCGGAGGCGTGCTTTGAAGGGTGTTCTCAGCCATGCGGGCATGAAATATCGAATTCTTTGTTGCATCCCTTGCAACAAATTCTTTTAAGCCCTGCGTCAACGTACCATCGCCATCGACATGGCGTATATCGTAAAAAATACTCGCGTGCATTAACGCCTTGGGATCGGGCTCAACAATCCAGTGCGCGAAGTAATTTTTCCAGACACTTAGCGGCTGACACCACTTTTCGTTCATCGCCATGATACCGCCAGGGCAGTACTTTAAGCCGCTCTTATCTAGCCCGTCATTCACAAAACGCGCGAAGCTTTCAACCTGAATGCTTTCAGTCTGGGTTAGTTCTCGCTCAAGGATCAGACCATTGTCCTGATCCGAACCCAACATCTGATCGGCACGTGCCTGAGAGCCAAAAACGACCCACGCGTATTGGCATGGCAATTCACCGCACTCTTTGCGAGCTAGGAAAATAAGCTGCTTTGTTACCGCATCGGTTATCGAGGTGATAATGCGGCCTATCTCATGTGCCCGCACATTGGCGCGAATCATCTTATCAATCAACTCAGGCAGCGCTTTGCAGCGTTCTTCTATTTGCTCAACGGTTTTAGATCGATTAATTGCGTGGATCAGATAAATGGGCTCTGAGTTTTGGGCACGAACAAAATCATTGAGTGTGATAATGCCCACCGGTGCTGAACCGCTCATTACTGGGAGGTGATGAATATTCTCCGTCATCATCAGCAACTGTGCTTCGTAGACTGTCTGTGAGCGGCGAATAGTTTTCGGACTAGAGGTCATGACCTCACTAATCGGTTTATTCGGATCCACGCCTGCCGCTAGCACACGCGACCTTAGATCCCGGTCCGTCACAATACCTGCAAGCTCTCCATCAGCAACCACGATCAATGAGGAAATTTTTGCCTCGGACATCCGCTGAGCCGCTGCACGAATTGATTCGTCAGCCTGAACCCGGATCGGGTCATTCACCATCAGTTCTGCTACGCGCTGATTAAGGCAATAGTTCCGCTCTCTGCTATCAAGCACCCTGCTGAGCCGAGCATGCTCAGTCGCGTGAAAAAAGTCATCGATTGTCGCGCGTTCATCGCCAAGATCGTCAAGTATGGTGATCGGGAAAAAATAAAGCAGGCAGTCTTCAAGACAATGTGCCGAGGCCACTTGATTCACCGCGCGCTCGGTAAATAGGAAACAGTTCGTTGCCGACATTTTATCGATCAAACTATTGGATTCATCGCGCAATTCAAGACTGCCACTTCGGATAAGCACGATGCCTGAATAGCGTGCCATAGATAGAGATACACCCGCTTTTTCGTGGCCAATCTTGAGTTGTTTAAGCGCGCGATCTAACGCTTCTTCGCTGAGATGGTTAAACGGGGGGCACTGGGAAACAAACAGCTTCTGATCGTCTTGCGTGGTGACTGTCATAACACAGTTTTTCCAAGAAATTAGTTTACGATTGGCTCCGGATACCGTGCATCATGAACAAAAAAATCCGTACCAACACTGGCATAAAAAACAGCTCCCGCGCTCTGCATCGCAAGTCGCAAGGAATCAATCTGTTGCGGCATGTTGTTCATGTCGGCATGCCAATTGTTTTTGTCTGAACTACTTTGAACGAGTTGCACCTGAGGGAATTCCTGTTCAGCTTGCGTCAATGCGAGCCTGATGCCCTCGAGCTTTTGATTTGAATAAACATTCAATACTTGCCCACCATCAACCTCTTTGGCCAAGCTGAGTTTGATCTCGAGATCCCCATTCACCAAAGTACACACGCCACTCGCATAACGGCAATTTGAACGTGCGACAAGAGGGTAGCTTTGTCCCGCTTCCACCGCGACCGGGCTTTCACCAACGATGTAATCCGTTGCGAAATAAGCCACCACAGCGAGAATCGGTGCAACAATCATGGCAACAAGAACATGTTTATTTTTGAACATCTAACACTCCAAAAAAGAGCCAGGGAGGGTGTGTCTCCCTGGCAAGTGCGGTGAAACTTATTCAGGCTTAGTGAGCCTGCGCTTGGGTTTCACCACCGGGCATACGGATATGCTCAACCATATCCTGAACATCTTGTGGAACTTCTGCGCTCACCTTAGAAACACCGAAAGCAACGAGGAAGTTCACCACCGCACCAATCGCACCAAATGCGTTTGGCTCGATTCCGAAGAACCAGTTTGGATCCATGTCACCCAAGAACGACGTACTTGCGATGAACATGATGCCTTTGTGCTGGAATACATACAGCAAGGTAACACCGATACCTGCGACCATACCAGCGATCGCACCTTCCTTCGTTACTGTCTTGCTGAAGATACCCATCATCAACACAGGGAAGATAGACGAGGCAGCCAAACCAAAGGCCAGTGCAACCGTGCCTGCTGCAAAGTCGGGCGGATTGAAGCCGAGATAACCGGCACCTGCGATCGCAAAGGCCATGGCAATCCGACTCGCCATCAACTCACCCTTCTCTGTGATATCCGGTTTTAAGACGCCTTTCAGCAAGTCGTGTGATATCGCCGAGGAGATCGCCAGCAACAAGCCTGCGGCTGTTGAAAGCGCCGCAGCCAAACCACCAGCTGCAACCAGGGCAATCACCCAGTTAGGAAGTTTCGCAATCTCAGGGTTCGCTAGAACCATGATGTCGCGGTCAACTTTCACCATTTCGTTGGTTTCTTTGTCCGCTGTGTACTGAATCAGGCCATCGCCGTTCTTATCTTCGAACTCCAACAGACCTGTTGTTTCCCAGTTTTTGAACCAGGTAGGACGGTCTACATACGCAAGATTTTCAGCTTGCTCAGGCTGATCAATCGTGGTCATAAGATTCAAACGCGCCATAGCCGCAACAGCAGGTGCTGTCGTGTATAGAATCGCAATGAAGACCAATGCCCAGCCCGCTGAGGTACGCGCATCTCTCACTTTCGGCACCGTGAAGAAACGAATGATTACGTGCGGAAGACCCGCCGTACCAATCATCAAAGACATGGTGTATACGAACATGTTTAAGGTGCTCAGACGTGCTTGCGTGGTGTACTCAGCAAAGCCAAGTTCCGTCACAACCATATCGAGTTTATCTAGCAGGTAGGTGTCGGAGCCGACCAGAGTGCTACCAAGCCCAAGTTGTGGAATCGGGTTACCTGTCAGATTCAGAGAGATAAAAATCGCTGGAATCGTATACGCAAAAATCAACACCACATACTGAACGATCTGCGTATAAGTGATGCCCTTCATGCCGCCCATTACAGCGTAGAAGAATACAATCCCCATGCCTGTTAAAAGACCCGTGTTGTAGTCCACTTCAAGGAAGCGAGAAAATGCAACACCAATGCCTTTCATCTGGCCGATAACGTAAGTCACAGACGCTACAATCAAACAAACAACCGCAACAATCCGCGCCGTCTTCGAGTAATAGCGATCACCGATAAACTCCGGCACAGTGAACTTACCAAACTTGCGAAGGTAGGGTGCTAGACACATCGCTAACAACACATAACCACCTGTCCAGCCCATAAGGAATACCGAACCACCATATCCATAGAAAGCGATCAAACCAGCCATGGATATAAACGACGCGGCAGACATCCAGTCAGCTGCGGTTGCCATTCCGTTTGCGACAGGGTTAATACCACCGCCCGCTACATAGAATTCTTTTGTTGAGCCTGCTCTGGCCCAGAATGCGACACCGATATAGGTCGCAAAAGTTAAACCTACAACGATGTAGGTAAGGGTTTGAAGTTCCATTGCCTTGCTCCTACTCGTCTACGCCATGTTCGCGATCTAGCGCTGCCATTTTTTTCGCGTAATAAAACACCAGTACCACAAACGTGTACATAGCGCCTTGTTGCGCGAACCAAAAACCTAACTTGTAGCCACCAATTTGAACTTGGTTGAGGACATCTACAAGAAGAATTCCGCATACAAATGAAACAACAAACCACACCACCAATAACTTGATCATTAGCGATATGTTGTAGCTCCAATATGCCGATTCGTGTTCTTTCTTCATAAGCCTTCTCCGGGTTGCTGAACACATGAACGGACCTGCGAAATTGCAGGGCTCATTCGAATCTATCAACATTTGTCCAGTTTGAGACCAAGACTTTGGTCTAAGGGTCGACTAAAGTAGGAGCAGATATACTCATAAAAATAAGCATTCACTCTTTATTTATTTGGTCGTAAAGATATGTCACCAGCCACCATTACTCTGGCCATCATCTCCTATATTGCCTTATTGTTTTGGCTTGCTCGCAGAGGCGATAGAGTGCGCTTTGTCGCCGATAGCTGGGTTCGTCACCCACTCGTGTATGCTCTTGCTCTTGGTGTTTACTGCACCTCTTGGACGTTTTACGGACTGGTAGGTACGGCGTCGGTTTCAACCTGGCAGTTTATCCCCATCCTTCTCGGGCCGATTCTTTTATTCACAATCGGCTTTCCGGTCATCGTGAAGATCTATCAAATTTGCAAGCAAGAGCATATTCATAACATTGCCGACTTCATCGCTTCGCGTTATGGCCGACGCCAGGGTATCGCAGCATTTGTCACGCTCGTTGTATTACTCGCAACCGTGCCCTATATCGCCTTGCAGCTTAAAGCTGTCTCAGACACGCTTGGCTTGGTTATTGGCACGAATGCGCTAGGCAATCAGGATCTGACGTTCTTCATTGCAGCAGCAATGATTCTGTTTGCACTGTTATTCGGCACAAGTCAGCTCGATATCTCCGGCTACCATGGCGGCTTGATGAATGCCATCGCCTTCGAATCCATCGTCAAGTTGCTTGCTCTTGCACTCGTAGCCGCCTTTGCTTTTTACTTTTTGAGTAGCGACCAGAGCTTTTCTTCCGTTCTACCTAGCCCCGACGAAAACCCGCCCCCAGCTCGTCTGGGCTTACGCTTTTTCGTCGAAACCGGCCTTGCTGCCTGCGCCATTTTTTGTCTGCCAAGAATGTTCCAAATCACCTTTGTAGAGTGCCTCTCCAAGGCACATCTGAGCACCGCACGCTTTACCTTTCCGCTATACCTCGTCGCGATCGGATTCTGTATCTACCTAATTGCGCAGGCAGGCAACCAGATTTTTGCTGGCACGGATGTTTCCAGCGATACCTACGTGATCGCAATACCGATCCATCTTGAGTCTGACATACTTACCTTAGTTGCATTTCTCGGCGGGTTTTCTGCGGCAACCGCGATGATCATTGTCGCGACCATCACGCTAAGCCAAATGCTCTCCAACGATGTCATCCTGCCACTTATTATGCGTCGACAAAGCGGCCAACAGCGTTTTCGTGACTACACACGGCTTTTGATTTTGGCACGCCGCGGAATGGTCATTTTTGTAGTTTTCGCGGCCTACCTCTATCAATTACTGCTCGCTTCAAATGCCGCTCTCACCAGCATCGGTCTGATTGCATTTGCGCTTTCGGTACATTTGGCGCCCGCAATACTCATGGGGCTTTACTGGAAGCGGTGCAACGCGATTGGTGTATATGCCGGCCTCGGCAGCGGCGTGCTTGTATGGGCATACATGCTGATCACCCCAATCATGAGCGACATTGGCCTTGTTGCTCAGAGCTATATCTCACAAGGCCCTTATGGCTTCGAATGGCTCAGCCCGGAGTTCTTTCTCGGGTTTGAGTTTAGTGATGCCTTTACCCGCAGTGTGCTGGTAAGCCTAGGGATCAACATCGCGGTAACTTGGCTAGTTTCGAGAGTCGATCGCACCACCTTAGCGGATCGTATTCAGGCTTCGACATTCACCCAAATTGAATTACAAAAGCCTGTTGGCGAAAACGACTCCGCGATTAAAATTGGTGATCTGAAAGAGCTGGCAAATCAATTTGCAGGTGCGAGGATCGCGGACCGTATTTTCGAGCCCGAGAGTATCAACCCTGAAGAAACAAGCCCCGAAGAATTAATCGAAACGGTTCGTCGTGCTCTTTCCGGCATCGCCGGTGTCGCGTCTGCCAATGCAATGATTGATGGCCTTCGTAGCGGCAATAAAATCGCAGTTGAAGATGTCGTCAGTATGTTTGGCGAAACCACCAAAGCGCTGCGTTTTAATCAGGAAATCCTGTTCTCATCATTCGAGAATATCTCCTCCGGCATCAGCGTCGTAAACGACGATTTGAATATCGTTGCTTGGAACCGCCGTTACGAAGAAATGTTCAACTATCCAAAAAATATGCTGAAGATCGGTACTCCCGTATCCGAGCTTGTGCAGTTTAATGCGCACAGAGGCTTGCTCGGTGCGGGTGATATTGAACTGCTTGTCCACAAACGTCTTGAGCACCTTAAGAACGGAAAACCCTATCGCGTTGTGCGCGAGCACCATGACGGACAAGTGATCGAGATCAAAGGTACTCCGCTACCAGACGGCGGCTATGTCACGACGTACGATGACATTAGTGACTTCATTCGAATTCAAAACGAACTTGAGCTAAGCAATCAAAACCTTGAAAAGCGCGTCGAAAGTCGCACCGAAGAAATCAATCGCATCAACCAAGACTTGGTACACGAGATCGAATTAAGAAAGGGCATGGAAACCGCGCTTCTTGAAGCCAAGTCGCAGGCAGAAACAGCCAATGCGACCAAGTCTCGCTTTCTCGCTCTTGCCAGCCACGACATTTTGCAGCCACTGAATGCCGCGCAGCTTTATGTTACCTCCCTGCTTGAAGCACAAAACGAACGTCGTGATACGCGTATTGTGCGACAGATCAGCAATTCTATTGCCAGCGCAGAGTCGATTATCTCATCGTTGCTTGATATTGCGCGCATTGATACCGACAGCATAGAACCGAAGCTCTCATCGGTACCGCTTGATCAGATTCTCAAATCGCTCATTGATGAGGCGCAGGTGCAGTTGCCGGAAGAGGTTGCGTTGCACTATATCCCGAGCTCTGTGCACGTCTTGTCGGACCAAAAAATGCTTTCGCGCATTGTTCAGAACTTTATTTCTAACGCGGTAAAGTACACCGCGGAAGGTCGTATTATCGTTGGCTGTCGACGTCACGATGCGCATGTGGAGCTCTTCGTTATCGATTCGGGCCCGGGCATCCCCAAAGATGATCTTGAAAAAGTATTTAATGATTTCTTCCGCTCTCAGGCCCAAATTGAGCAAGCCGGTCTCGGGCTCGGCTTAGCGGTTGCCAAACGATTGGCTGATCTACTAGACCATAAAATCCGAGTACAATCCGTGACTAAAAAAGGTTCAAGCTTTTCAATCACTCTGCCCATCGCTTCGCCACAAACCCAGAATGACGAGAGCAATGCCATCGCTCCAACACATGAGCTTGCAGGCATGAGCATCGTTTATGTAGATGATGGTGCAGAAAACATTAGTGCGACGGAGGCACTCCTTCATCGCTGGCAATGTAAAATGACGGGCATTCAAATCGCTAATGAGGCGATTGAGTATAGCGAGCAGCACTCCGCGCCCGACGCCCTACTCATGGATTTTCAACTTAACGATGAGCACTTTAACGGCCTGACCCTTGCAGAAACTCTGAGAGACATCTGGGGTGAGGATTTGCCTGTATGTATCATCTCGGCCGCGCCCGACCCAGATCTCCCTATAAATGCGCGACAGCGCGGTTTTGATTTTTTAAGTAAACCAGTCAAACCGGCAAAACTCAGAGCTTGGCTTACGCATATTCACGAACATTAAGCCCCCCGCTGGGGCATTAATGAACCGAGGCGGAATCCACAAATGTATTTCTGTCTCAATCACACAACCTTATTAAGATAAGAACGCCAAACAAAGCAAAAACGCGTAATTCGACTAAAGTAATGCACATTACTTTGTGAGGATTACTCTGTGCAGAAGTTCGCGTTTGTTTTCAAAAGCCGCTTGTTACGACCAGTGCTATTTTTATTGCTTGCCGCCGGCATTGTGCAGGTTTTAGCGAGTGCATGGCTAATCAGCTATCAGGCATCAGAGCTGGAAGCAGAAGCAAGATCGCATCTAGACACCTCGTTTGAAAAACAGGCCATCGCGCAAGAGACTGTACGAGAAGAACTCTTGGGCGCACTGGATACGATGAAGCGCGAAAGTCGGCAACAAATGGGTGAGCAGCTTGCGCAACAATTGGAAACCCAGTCGACAGCCATAGGTGATAAGCGTCGCGCACTTTTAGTCAACAATATCTCGATGATGGCCAATTTGGTTGGCGAACTTTCCGCGCCGTTGATTTGGGATCAGAACATCCCAAGACTCACCGAAATCGTCGAGCTGATGGATGCCCAGGAAAGTATCGTGTTAGCGGTGTTTTTTGACCAATACGAGGAGAGAATGACCCGCTACGTCGATAGACGCGACCCATTCGTAAAACAGCTCATTAGCGAAGGGAGTGGCCGCGGCTCTGTCAATAAAGCGCTTGATGCTGCTCAAAAGAACGAGCGCGTCATACTGGTGAAATCGCCCATCGCCCCGAAAGGCTCCGTCATAGGGCAGCTTTGGATTGGTATCGATGCCAGTAAATTAGAGGCAGAACAACTCGCCATCAAACAAGAGTTTGAGACAACGGTGGCAAATAGTCAGGAGGCCGTTGCTTGGGTAATTAACCAACAATCGGAAAGCCTCAGTACCAACTACGATGAGTCAATGCAGACACTTTCTGAAGAAATCGCCGCAGAGAACGCCATTGTGATAGAGCAAATTAACACCCAAACGAGCAGTCTTTCACAGGCGCTTGTCGGAAGTAGCGTTCTATCAACCATTATCTTATTGCTCTTAACGGTTACCATCATTGGCATCAGCATGATCATGAAGATCAACAAACTAAACAAGGCCGTTTGGGGCTTAACCCAAGGCGAAGCGGATCTTAGCCAGCGCGTGAATATCCCGGGTAATGACGAGCTCGTGCATACAGCAGAGGGGCTCAATAAGTTTCTTGAGCGCTTGCAGGGCTTGATCAGCAACATCAAGGATTCTAGTTCGAAGACCAGTCAGCAACTCTCGAAACAAGTTGCCGCCAGCCAAGAAACAGCCGCCTCGATACAGTCTCAAAAAGCCGAGGTAGAGCATGTCTCCTCTTCAATCCAAGAGATGTCGTCAAGCGTTCAAGAAGTCACACAGAATATACAGCAAACCGCAGATGGCGTGCGACAAGCAAGTACTGAAACGGATACGACAGCACAACTCTCTGGCAGCGCCCGACAAGCGCTGGATCAAATGGTGCAGGATATTCAAAAAGCGAGTGGCGTCATTACCTCAGTGAATCAGAATAGTCAGGAAATCGGCACTGTGCTGACAGTCATTCGCACAATCGCCGAGCAAACTAACCTACTTGCCCTCAATGCGGCAATAGAAGCGGCAAGAGCAGGCGAAAGCGGCCGCGGCTTCGCGGTTGTTGCCGATGAAGTACGCACGCTCGCTAGCCGAACACAACAATCTACAGAAGAGATCCAAGATATTATTGATCGCCTGCAACGAGGCAGTGACGATGCGGTGAGTGCCATGGAACGCGCGAATAATCAGGTTAACAACTCAATGGAAAGCTTTTCGCGCGCAGACCAACAGTTTGAAATTCTAAACGGATTAATGAGTAACTTGCAGCAAAAAGCCATCGAGATCGCATCCGCGTCAGAGCAACAAAGCGTGGTTGCCAACGAAATTAGCAGCAACGTCAACCGAATCGCCATGGCCGCAGACGAAACGACGCAGGCTGCACATCGATCCGACGAAGCGAGCCAAGCCATCAGCGTTCAGGTGGAAGCGCTTGAAGGCCAAGTGAATCAATTTGTCGTTTAGTATCGTGAGCTAGTGCAGCTTCATTCTTGAATGAATGGCTTTCATCAGCCTGTCGTTCAGCCAGATGAGGCCGGTTTTGAAGAAACCGTGCAGCGCATATTGGTGCATTCGATAAAGCGAGACATAAAACAATCTTGCCAACTTACCCTCTACCATCATGCTGCCTTTGCTTAAATTACCCATCAAACTGCCGACTGCGGTGTAATCACTCAGCGAGACGAGCGAACCGTGATCTTTGTAAACGAACGGATGCGCTGCTTTGCCTTCTAACTTCGCGATGAGCGTTTTATACAACGTGCTCGCTTGCTGATGTGCCGCTTGCGCACGAGGCGGA
This sequence comes from Oleiphilus sp. HI0079, assembly GCF_001635105.1. NCBI lineage: Bacteria > Pseudomonadati > Pseudomonadota > Gammaproteobacteria > Oceanospirillales > Oleiphilaceae > Oleiphilus > Oleiphilus sp. HI0079. The sequence continues at coordinate 7,131 of NZ_LWFT01000684.1, read as the reverse complement.
ACAGGCCGCTCGTTACCTTCAAGCCAGCACTCAGCGCAATCACCAAACGCATAGATACTGTCATCTCGCGTTGTGCGTAAAGTCGCGTCGACCTTCAATTGGTTAATTCGATTTGTTTCGAGCCCATCAAGCTCTGAAAGAAACGTAGGTGCTTTGATGCCTGCAGCCCATACTTTGATCTCCGCCTCTAACTCCGAGCCATCAGCAAAGTGCAATGATTGCCCCGTTATCTCCGTCACAGGCTTAGAGGTAAGTACCTCTATATTCAATTTTTTGAGTTCGCGACATGCTGCTGAAGAAAGCCGCTCTTTCAACGCTGGAAGAATGCGCTCTCCGGCTTCGATCAACGAAATCGAAATATTGTCAGGCCCAATATGATGTAAACCATAGTACTCGAGCTGCTGCGAGGCATATCTCAGCTCAGCAGCGAGTTCCACGCCTGTCGCGCCAGCCCCAATGATGGCAACCCGCAGATTGCGCTCGCTTGAATCCGCAAATTCTTCCTGAAGATAACGATTCAACAGATTTCGGTGAAATCGCCTCGCCTGCTCCTGACTATCAAGAAACTGACAAAACTCTGCCGCACCTTTGGTCCCAAAGTCGTTGGTCGTGCTGCCCACCGCCAATACCAAAGTGTCATACGAAAGATGACGCTCAGCCACCACGGTCTCACCCGCCGAGTTTTTTATCGGTGCTAATGTTATGGTTTTTTGATCTCGATTCAGTCCCGTCAATCTGCCCGGCTGATACTCAAAATAATGCTGTTGCGCATGCACTCGGAAGTCGACCTGTGCGGCATCCGAGTTTAAGGAGCCCGCCGCTACTTCATGTAGTAAAGGCTTCCACACATGAGTCAGCGCGGCATCCACCAAGGTAATACGCGCCTTATTGCGTTTGCCCAATTTATTGCCAAGCTTTGTTGCTAGCTCCAAGCCGCCAGCTCCGCCGCCGACAACCACAAAGTGATGTGTTTGATTGGAATAATGCATAATACTTACCTAATTCAATGATAGATAAACAATTTCCCAAATCGCTTATCTATCGTTGCGCTAACCAAGTCGAACCTTACGACTGCCATACCGTACAATTTAATGCACGGATCGTACGATATATAGAACACCAATATAGCGTTAAAATAAATTATTCCGCAGAGCTCGGCAAGGGAATAATCGAAAACCGCTCAGTACAAAATGCAGACCAACTTTCTTCAATCGTTGTCAATTCAGAACGCAGCCAAGACTCGAAACTGGAAATTTTCACTCGTTTAAAGTGCCATTCAGGTGCGACCAGATACAGAGCGTATTCAGACTCGATATAGTAAGGCAGCGGGCAGCACAATAGTTTTTTCTCGAGCAGTTCATACACTAGGCTATAACGCATCAAAGAAATGCCCTGCCCGGCTAACACTGCTTCGATCAACATGCTCGCATCAGAAACATGAAGGGTCGATGCATCATGCCCACAGACTACGCCACTCGCTTCCTGAAAACGCTGCCATAGCGCTCCCATGTCCTCGGAGCTATCTAACAAGACGGGAATTCGCGATAGCTGCTGCTCAACAGGGCTCTTATCTGACATCAATGACGGATGGCAGACGGCGATGATAAAGTCATCCATCAGGTGGCGAGACGCCAATCCTGGATAGCGTCCTTTTCCGAGGCGTACAGCCGCATCAATCTCTTCCCCCTCAAATCGACTGAGAGCAAGAGAAGTCTGCAAATGAACCGCTATGCCGCCGCTATCGCGCTGATAGCTGGCAAGTCTTGGAATTAGAAACCGTGCTGAGAATGAGGGCAGAGAGCTCAATATCAAACGAGAAGGGTTTGGATCATCACCAAATTGCGCGACCCCTTCTTCAAGCGACTGAAACGCACGGCTCACATAATGAAGAAATTGCTGCCCCTGTGCAGTTAGCTCTACTTCACGCGTCTTGCGCTTGAATAGTTTGACACCCAACGCGTCCTCTAACTGCTTGATCTGCTGACTGATCGCCGTTGGCGATACATACAAGTGCTCCGCTGCAAGTTTGAAGCTCAAATATGTACCTGCATGGCGAAAAGCCTGTAATGCTCTTAGCGGTGGCAAACGCATCACCTCACCCCTTCCAGACATAGAATGCATAAGTTTTTCTTCACTATAGCGCGATTAATGTCATTTGTCGGAACTTGTTATAGATCAGCATTATTGGGCTGTACATATACAAAGGAGAACAGCCATGAAAACAATACAGCTATCAACAAGTAAGTTTTACTTGAATACTAATCTAGAAGAAAAATGGAAAGCACTCAAAGCGAAACTGAACGCATGGCGAGTACGACACAAAACGCGTGCGCATCTTGCCCGTCTTGATGATCGCATGTTGAGCGATATTGGTTTAAGTCGCTATGACGCGAACAAGGAAGCCGAAAAGCCATTTTGGGAGGACTAATCTCTGCCGATTGCGCAGAAAAAAATGAGGGGGCACGCAATAAGAGGGCTAACTCCCCTCTTGAATAGCCTGTTCATCCAGTGAAAGCTTAGCAAGTGTAATCACTGCCTGCGTTCGGTTACTGACACCCAGTTTTCGAAATATCGCCGTTATGTGTGCTTTCACCGTTGCCTCGGTTACGCCGATTTCGTAGGCGATCTGCTTGTTTAACCAGCCTTCGCGTAGAAAACACAAAACACGGTATTGCTGCGGCGTTAAGGCCGCGACCTTTGCGGCGAGATCACGTTCTTCGTTATCAATTCGGCGCAAACTTTGGCGCACTGTCGCTGGCACCCAAGCCTCGCCATCCATCACCTGCTCAATGGCCTCTTTGATCGTTGTCGGCGACGAAGACTTTGGAATAAAGCCACTTGATCCATGGCCCACACACCGACTAATCGTTTCGGTATCTTCGCGAGCAGAAATGACGATAAGCGGGATGGTCGGGAAACGCTCTCTTACTGTGACAAGTCCAAACAAATCCTGGCTGCCCGGCATATGCAGATCAAGCAATAACAAATCAATATCGGAGTTTTGATCCAGCGCTTTTAGGGTACTTTCGAGATCAGAGGATTCTGTAATGCTTGCTTCAGGTAGGTGCGTATTTAACACACCCAATAAGGCATTTCGAAAAAGGGGGTGGTCATCCGCGATGTGGATTTTATACATTATTATGTCCTTCAAAGCACGACTGCTATAGCCGTAAGCATAGCCTTTTCCTCCCTGAAAAGGCTACCGTATCTGGCACGGAAATCGGACTATGTCTCTTGGCGCCCCTCTATCAAGGCATCGACCACACTTGGATCATTCAGGGTAGAGGTATCGCCCAAATTATCAAACTCGTTGGCGGCGATTTTACGCAAAATTCGGCGCATAATTTTACCCGAACGGGTCTTCGGGAGAGCTTCAACCCATTGAATACAATCCGGAGTGGCAACCGGCCCCATCTCAACGCGCACATGTTGCTTCAATAAGTCCGTCGCGTTTTGCGCTAGCTCGGTTCCAGCCATGGGTGTCACATAGACGTATATCGCTTCACCTTTGATATCGTGCGGAAAGCCAACCACAGCCGCCTCAGCCACATCAGGGTGCGAAACCAATGCACTTTCCAGTTCCGCCGTACCAAGTCTATGCCCAGAGACATTAAGTACGTCATCCACACGTCCAGTAATCCAAAAATAACCATCTTCATCGCGTCGAGCACCATCGCCCGTGAAGTACATGCCTTCATGCTGACTAAAGTAGGTTTCAATAAAACGGGCATGATCGCGCCAAATTGTTCGCGCTTGGCCAGGCCATGAATCGAGAATAACAAGGTGACCGCTTGCAGTACCTTCAAGAATATCGCTATTTGTATCCACTAATTGCGGTTCAATACCAAACATACCCTGACACGCAGAACCCGGCTTTGCTGTCGTTGCATAAGGCATTGGGGTCATCATGTGGCCACCGGTTTCTGTTTGCCACCAGGTATCCACAAGGGGTGCCTGACCATTACCAAACATGGTATGAAACCACCGCCATACCTCTGGATTAATTGGCTCACCGACACTACCAAGAATACGTAACGAGTCACGCGTGCTCCCTGCAATGGCTTCATCCGCGGAGGCCATCAGAGTGCGAATCGCTGTCGGTGCGATATAGAGAATATTCACCTTGTGCTTATCAATGATCTTCCCGACACGGCCGCAGTCTGGGTAAGTAGGCACACCCTCGTACATCAAGGTTGTTGCACCATTGGCTAGCGGCGCATAGACAATATAGGTGTGGCCAGTAATCCAGCCGACGTCAGCTGCACACCAATACACATCGCCTTCTTTGTGGTCGAAGGTGTAGTAGTAGGTGGTAGCAGCATAGGTTAAATAGCCGCCGCTTGAGTGCTGGAGCCCCTTGGGTTTTCCGGTAGAGCCCGAGGTGTAGAGGATAAACAAAGGATCTTCTGCGTTTACCGTAACCGCTTCATGCTCGGTAGACTGTTTGCCGACAAAGCTCGCGTAATCCACATCCCAGTCATGCTTGTTATGACCATGATCGTGCGTTGTTTCAACCACAAGAACTTTGTTCACCGACTTGCGAACCGAAATTTCTAGCGCGTCATCCACACTGGCTTTTAGTGGTACTTTTTTACCACCCCGACTACCTTCCGTCGCAGTCACCACAAGCTTCGCTTCGCAATCGTCCATTCTGTCTGCTAGCGCGCTAGCCGAAAAGCCACCAAAAACAACAGAGTGCACTGCACCAATACGGGCGCAGGCCAGCATCGCGTAGGCCGCTTCCGGAATCATCGGCATATAAAGAATGACACGATCACCTTTCGTCACGCCGAGCTCTTCATAAGCATTTGCGAGCTTACAAACTTCTTGGTGTAGCTCTCGATAGGTGATGTTGCGGGAATAACTTGGCTCATCGCCTTCGAAGATAATCGCAGTCTGGTCGGCCTTATCCGCCAAGTGGCGATCAACGCAGTTGACACACACATTCAGTTCGCCGTCCTCAAACCATTTTATGTACAGATTGTCTTTTGCAAACGAGACATCTTTGGTTTTGGTGAAAGGCTTAATCCAATCAATACGCTCTGCCTGCTTGGCCCAAAACGCTTCGTTGTCGTTAATGGATTCTTGATACATCGCGGGAAATTGCTCTTCCGAGATGTTTGGTTCAAAACCATTGATATAGCTTCTTGGGTTTATAAGTGGCGCGGTCATTCTAATCTCCAGAACACATTGAGGATGTATGCATTGTTTTCGATCCACCCTCCAACCGCCATTAGACAAAGGTCTATCGTTAGACCATGGTCTATATCAACCCCCTTTCGGCAAAGCTCACGGTCTGGTTACCTGCAACAATCAAATGATCGAGAACCCGCACATCAATTAACTCAAGGGCGCCCTGTAAGCGACGTGTGATCTGAATATCCGCTTGGCTCGGAGTGGTTGATCCGGAAGGATGGTTATGACACAAAATAACCGCCGCTGCGCCTTTCGCCAAAACAGCTCTGACCACTTCACGTGGATAAACGGAGGCTGCATCAATCGTGCCTTGAAATAGCTCATCGAATCCGACAATGGCATGCTGCGTATTCAAGTACAAGACCGCAAACGTTTCATGCATACGCTGCCCAAGGGCATGCACCACATAGCGCTTGCACGCATCGGGGTTAGAGATAACTGTCGACTCTCTCAACTCATCACGAAACACGCGTTTGCTCATCTCCAGGCTTGCCTGAAGCTGCGCATACTTTGCCGACCCCATGCCTTTGGTTTTGCAAAAGTCATCGAGTGATGCACTTAATAGCTTATTGAGATCACCAAAGTGCAGGAGTAGGTCTCGCGCCAAATCAAGAGCTGAGCGTCCTCGGGTACCGGTGCGCAGAAATATGGCGAGCAGCTCAGCGTCACTGAGCGCTGCTGCACCTCTTGATAGGAGTTTTTCTCTTGGCCGCTCTCCCTCGGGCCAAGTATGAATCGCCATACTAAATCCTTTTAGTAGCCAGTCATTAATTGGATGTACCGTTATACCCTTATTGCCCAACTCCAACAAGACAGCGTATTGACAAGGCAAGCGCAAGTGACAACACTGCACGGCATCAACAATAAGGAGCATTCATGGATACTAAGATCGATCAAAGCACACAAACTGAACTGGAAGCCGCTGTTTTACGCCGTTTTCTAAAACACCTTGATGAGCATAAAGAGGTGCAGAACATCGATCTAATGATTCTCGCTGACTTCTGCCGAAACTGCCTATCAAAATGGTATGCCGCAGCGGCGGCCGAAAAGGGCATCGACATCGACTATGACGCTGCGCGTGAGTTTGTTTACGGCATGCCCTACTCTGAATGGAAAGAGAAGCATCAACTTCCTGCAACGCCAGAGCAAATGGCCGCTTTTGAAGCCAAGCAAAAGTAGATAGTCTAAATCGTGGAGAACTTTATCAATGCAACAGATGACCTCATTGGTTTGAGCGTTGCATTTTGTCTTGGCGCGATTATCGGTATTCAGCGAGGCTGGAAAGATCGCCACCACAAAGATGGTTGGCGTGTTGCCGGAATCAGAACACATATTCTAATTGCCATGTTTGGCGCGATCAGCGCCTTGATCTCGATCGCCTTTTCGCCAATTTTTTTAGCCGTATCCTTTTTCGCGGTCGCAATTGTGCTCGCGATCGCCTATTTAAATGCCCAGAAGGTCACGCAAGATAGAAGCATCACAACAACCATTGGTTCACTGATTACCTTTGGACTGGGCGCCCTAGCTTGCCTGGGTCAGCCTGAAGTCGCAGCCGCTGTGGCGGTCATTGTTGCGATTGTTCTCGACAACAAAAAAGAAATACATGGGCTACTCAAAAAACTAAAAGAAAAAGAACTCGATGCAGGCTTAAAGCTGCTGCTTATTTCTGTGGTATTTCTCCCCTTTCTTCCAAACACGCAGCTTGGACCATGGAACGCCATCAATCCCTTTGAGGTCTGGTGGATGGTGGTACTCATTTCCTCTATCTCATTTTTGGGCTACTTCGCAATCCGAATTGCCGGCCCGGAAAAAGGCATTATCTTCACCGGTATTTTTGGAGGATTGAGCTCATCGACCGCATTGACGCTGCATTATTCAAATTTAGGAAAAGAAAAGCCTGAGCTTTCGCCGCTGTTGGCGACCGGAATTTTGCTC
>NZ_LWFT01000683.1:0-678 GCF_001635105.1 Oleiphilus sp. HI0079 | reverse complement strand
GGTTCGCATATCCGTATTGTGCTCTCCAAAGTTGCAATCGAGTCGAGGCTGTATAACGACGCCGACCATGGCATCGGCTGCGTAGTATGAACAAGAGCGTGCGAGAGGTCTGTGATCGAGTAGTTGCTTTTATTTCAACATGGAGATGAAAGTGAGCGCTAGAAGGTGGCGCTCACTATGCTTGATCGAGCATTGATTGATTTGGTTATTCTACTTCGTGGCGTTTTGTCTCGACACGATTACGCAGATTAAGCAGTGTGTTATACGGTTGATCGACTACGAAGGCGTTTGCGAGCCATGAGGGAACATCGCCGGCCGGATCTGCTGAGGTTTGATAAACAACATGCACATTGCTGTCGCTGGTTTGTGTAAGCGTCCAACTTCCGGTGAGCTCTGTTACACGAACGCAGTCGTCATTGGCGACTTCTGGCTCAACCAGCGCACTGAAGTTTATTTTTGCGCTGAGGCCATCCTCTGCACGATGTACCTTCATTTTTAGGACAAAGTTACGATCTGTGACAGGCCAAGGGGCACTTGTTTCCTGATACACGATTAACTCTTCGTCTGACGTTTTTTCCATGATCTGGCTTGCTACACACTCGTGCAGCCACTCATCCATACTTTCTACATCGCGGATGATATCTAGCACCTCATCAAGTTGCGCTTGGGCGTTCATTT
>NZ_LWFT01000682.1:0-439 GCF_001635105.1 Oleiphilus sp. HI0079 | reverse complement strand
TCGTCGTTAATGAACGAGGGCTTGCATGCATTGGCGTTACATCTTTATACCCCGGCTGAATGGCAGGAGCAGAGAGATAAGTCGTTGCAGTCACCGAATTGTATGGGGGGCTCTAAGAATGGGTAGCTTTCTATGAGCCAGTTCTTTCAAATACATCCAGAAAACCCGCAGCAGCGTCTTATTCGTCAAGCGGTAGATATCATTAAATCCGGGGGCGTGATCGCCTATCCGACAGATTCGGCTTATGCATTAGCCTGCGATATTGGCAACAAGAACGGAGCGGACAGGATTCGCACAATTCGAAGACTTACCGAAAAACACAACTTTACTTTAGTGTGTAGAGATCTCAGTGATATCGCAGTATATGCCAAGGTAAATAACGGGCAATATCGGCAAATTAAGGCGCATACTCCCGGGCCTTATACTTTCATTCTAAAGG
>NZ_LWFT01000681.1:0-849 GCF_001635105.1 Oleiphilus sp. HI0079 | reverse complement strand
AAGGTTGATTTTTACAAGGTCGATCTTGAGAGCGGCGCTTTTGGCGACTTATCTCGGGCGTCGGAATACTTCTTCGATCTTCTCTATGACTTGGGCGTGGTTTATCAAGACGGCAACCTCCAGTTAAGCACTTTGAGTGATGTAGAGGTTCTCAGCGCGCTAAGTCGAATTGCTGCGCAAGATCAGCTTGTCGGCGGCATTCATGATTTAAAAAGCGATATAGATGCCGCTGGTTCTGTAACTGTTGCTGTGCAAATCCTTGAGTCATTTGTGACGTCTGAGACAAATAGTTTTCACAAAGACGCAGTTGCCGAGATCATTGCAGTGTATGCAAATCTCGCAGATATCAAATCGCGAGTGGCGAGTATTCCAACCGTGCTGGACGAGCTACACCAGGCTCTTGATGATAACTCTGATAAGATTTCGTTTGAGCGCGTTGAGTCAATAGCTCGAGCTTTTTCAGGTTTTGAAACTGATTCGGTGAAGCTAGCGGGTTGGAGTGAATTCTATAACGAGATGAATGCTCTTAGAGTCGCTTCCTTATCCAAAACGGAGATAGCATCTAGAATTGACCAGATTTTTGATGAAGCTGAAGAAAAAGGCTGGTTCGATACCGATCTTGTTGCTCGGAATCAATTGGCTGATCTTGAGTCTCGGGTCGACACGGCTGCAGATATTTTTGAAGTTCAAACGCTGATCGAGGACGCCTACGTTTATGAGGGTAACGCAGAGCTCAAAGCTGCACTTCTAGTTTTGCGAGAGGATACGATCACTCCGCTTGATGCAGTAGAATTGTTAAGGAAAAAAGAGTCGTTGGTCAAATGGCCTATTACGGATTTGTTAAGCAGC
>NZ_LWFT01000680.1:0-542 GCF_001635105.1 Oleiphilus sp. HI0079 | reverse complement strand
GTGAAATTAATGACCCGCCTACTTCTGTTTCTGAGCCATCTACATTGTCGCTGTTCGGCCTAGGGTTAGCAGGTTTAGTGGTGACGAGAAGAAGAAAGGCGTAGTTCGCACACGCATTCAAGCTCCTTAGATACGTTGATGTTACTGATCGAAATCTGGGGAGCTTTTTCATTACCTTAGCGGTTTTTTTTAGAGTGTTAAGTTAGTCGATTTGGTTATGTTTATCTGGATTGGGTTGACGCGCTCAGCGTTACTTTGTCAGCCGAAGCCAAGCTCTAATTTTTGAAAGTACCCACGCGGTTCATATTGATGTTAGTCCCAGTTGACGTTCCACGAAACTCCCTTCGCTTCATACAGTGACTCTCCCCGCAGTCAAAGAATTACTCAGTGTGTGAGAGTTTTATTTAAACAAGGTCGTTTAAGAGCGTTCGGGCAGTATTGGGTAGATCGCTGGCAAGCAAGCCTCGTTCGCCATGTTGGTTTGCTTCAATGTCTGCGGCGGCGCTGTGCAGGCAAACGGCTAATTCGATTGCGCGACTTGT
>NZ_LWFT01000679.1:0-1085 GCF_001635105.1 Oleiphilus sp. HI0079 | reverse complement strand
ACCCGTGATTCAGGAAAGGGTAGATGCGCTCGATACTCTGCGTAAGAAATCCTACGGCTCGAAACTTCAATATCTTGAACTCAAACAAGAACTCATCGAAGAGCAGCAAGATCTTGCCGTGCAACAAGCACGACTGAATCAGCTCAAGCAATCCGAGCAAAGCATCAGCACACAGCAAACGCTCTATCTCGCTGAAAAACGCAAACAAACATTGGCTGAGCAAAACGCCTTACAAGTCCAAAGCGATGCCTTGTCCCAGCAAGTGACCAAAGCAGAACAGCGCTTAACGCACTATACGCTTATCGCACCGATCACAGGGCAAGTGCAACAACTCGCGACCACCACCATTGACGGCGTTGTGCAAAGCGCCCAACTCTTAATGCACATCGTGCCGCGCGACAGCGCACTCGAAGTCGAAGCGATGATTCAAAACAAAGACATTGGTTTTGTGCAAGAAGGCCAGAAAGCCGTAGTGAAAGTTGATACCTTCAACTTCACCAAATATGGTTTGATCGACGCGCAAATTAGTTCTATTTCGGACGATGCAATTTCAAATGACGCTAGTAATACGCTGCAGAATGAACGCCAAGGGCTCGTCTACAACGCGCGAGTGACACTCAACCAAGACAAGCTGCTCATCGAAGGGCGCGAAGTGCGCCTTTCACCAGGTATGTCAGTGACAACAGAAATCAAAACAGGCCAGCGAAGGTTGATCGAATTCTTCCTCTCGCCTTTGTTGAGGTATAAACAAGAAAGTTTGGGGGAGAGGTAAATGCAGGGAATCGCTAAGCTATTTTGGATTGGAATTAAAGGGGACGCATTTATTTAATTTGCTGCGCCGTACAACAAGCACCATTAAATCAGCTCACACGTAAGCAAAGAACTTAGGTACAGCTCTTTCTTCTGGCATAAAAACCCGCTCGATAGTGTTTTTTTATACTTAAAGACTCTTAGCTTTGCGCCGATAAACTACGATACCATCAAACTCTATCCTTGAACTTAGCGGGGCAGGAACTGACATGATCTCTTTTCTAAATAATCTTTTTCCAGGGATTGGTTCGGATCAGGTTAAAACACGCGTTTCT
>NZ_LWFT01000678.1:0-1144 GCF_001635105.1 Oleiphilus sp. HI0079 | reverse complement strand
CATGATTGCCGTATTGGTAGTCATTGCATCTTTGCAAATACTGCGACCGTCGCTGGACATGTGTATGTTGATGATTTTGTCATCCTCGGTGGCGGAACGATGGTACACCAGTTTTGTAAAGTGGGCGCTCATGCAATGAGCGCAGGTGGGAGTATCGTTTTGCGTGATATTCCCGCTTTTGTCATGGCCAGCGGGCAGTCCGCATCTGCGTACGGTCTGAACAGTGAGGGGCTTAAGCGAAGAGGTTTTTCTCCTGAGTCGTTACGCGCTCTCAAATCGGCTTATCGCACTCTTTATCGCAAAGGGCTTAAGCTAGATGATGCAATGCTCGAATTAAAGGCGATGGATGATGTCGATGGTGTCATTCGGACCTTTGTCGCTAGCATCGAGCGATCTGATCGCGGGTTGATGCGTTAGTCTATGCCTGTCGACGCTGTATCTGAAGTGGATTATCGACCGATTCATATCGGTATTGTTGTTGGAGAGGTGTCAGGGGACATTCTCGGCTCGGGATTAATGTCTGAGATCTTAAAGCGACACCCAAATGCTACTTTTAGTGGTATAGGCGGCCCCTTGATGCTGGAGCAAGGATTTGAGACCTTGTTTCCCATGGAGCGCCTCTCGGTGATGGGGTTGTTTGAGGTTTTGGGGCGTATTTTTGAGTTGATTGGAATACGGCGCGCCCTTAAACGCCACTTTGTTGAGAAGCGGCCAGACGTGTTTATAGGTATTGATGCGCCTGACTTTAATATCGGTCTTGAATTACAGTTGCGCCAGGCCGGGATAAAAACGGCACATTATGTCAGTCCGTCTGTTTGGGCCTGGCGTCAAAAGCGCGTGTTTAAGATTGCGCGCGCCGTTGACCTTATGCTCACGCTCTTCCCCTTTGAGGCCAAGTTTTATAAGCAACACCGGGTCTCGGTTCGGTTCGTCGGTCATCCGTTGGCTGATTTAATTCCAATCTCCTCCGATCGAAGCAAGGCTAGAGCCAATTTAGGTCTCACAGAAGCCGGGCCGATCGTTGCGATTTTGCCGGGTAGCAGGGCGGGCGAAATTTCACGTATAGCGGAGTCCTTTTTTGGTGCTGCCGAACAGATTAAAAATAAGTCTCCAAATGTCCGTTTTGTTATTCCCTGCGTGAATG
>NZ_LWFT01000677.1:0-1987 GCF_001635105.1 Oleiphilus sp. HI0079 | reverse complement strand
TGAGCGTGGTCAGGTGCTATGTGTTCCTGGTTCGGTTAAGCCGCACACGAAGTCCGAGGCCGAAGTATATATCTTGAGCAAAGATGAAGGTGGTCGTCACACGCCATTCTTCCAAGGCTATCGTCCACAATTTTACTTCCGTACCACGGATGTAACAGGTGCATGTGAGCTTCCTGATGGCGTTGAGATGGTAATGCCAGGTGATAACGTACAGTTGACAGCTACTTTGATCGCGCCAATCGCGATGGAAGAAGGTCTACGCTTCGCGATTCGTGAAGGTGGCCGCACAGTTGGTGCTGGTGTTGTTGCCAAAATCATCGAGTAATTTGTTCTCGTAATATTGAAAGGGGCTGCCCATTGGGCGGCCTTTTTCTTTGGCAGATCATTTGGCAAAGGGGTGGTGACTCTTTTGTTGACAGGTTTGTATGCAATGAGTACAATGCCGCTCCTTTTTTGTACAGGTGCCGCAAAGACAATCTGTCGACGTGGCGATAATCGGAGTTTTGTTAAACATGCAAAGCCAAAAAATCAGAATCAGACTGAAAGCATTTGACTACCGTCTGATTGACCAGTCTACACAAGAAATCGTAGACACGGCGAAGCGAACTGGAGCACAAGTGCGTGGCCCAATTCCTCTGCCAACAAAGAAAGAAAGGTTTACAGTATTGATCTCTCCGCACGTTAATAAAGATGCGCGTGATCAATATGAAATCCGCACGCATAAACGCATGATGGATATTGTAGAGCCTACAGAAAAAACTGTAGACGCACTCATGAAGCTTGATCTAGCTGCTGGTGTTGATGTTCAAATCAGCCTAGGTTAAGTCCAAGCGTAAGCTTGGGTGCTGGGTTTATCTAACCCGGCAAAGTGTAACTACCTATTAATAGGGCCATAGAGGGTGAGAGCCCCGTACACTTAAGAGGTGAAAAATGGCAATTGGTTTAGTCGGCCGCAAGGCTGGTATGACTCGTATCTTCACAGAAGAGGGTCGGTCAATCCCGGTAACCGTTATTGAAGTAGACGGTAACCGTATCACGCAGGTGAGAACTGAGGACGTGGATGGCTACAAGGCTGTTCAGATCACTACAGGTGAGCGTCGCGCTTCTCGCGTTTCTAAAGCAGCAGCAGGTCACTTCGCGAAAGCGGGTGTCGAAGCTGGTCGTGGTTTGTGGGAATTTCGTCTAGAAGCTGAAGAGGGTGCAGACCTTAAAGCGGGCGATGTTCTTAGTGTCGAGCAGTTTGAAACTGGTCAAATTGTTGATGTGACCGGTCAGTCAAAAGGTAAGGGGTTTCAAGGCGGTGTTAAGCGTTGGAACTTTCGTATGCAAGACGCAACACACGGTAACTCGCTATCTCACAGAGCTCCTGGTTCGATTGGTCAGTGTCAAACGCCTGGTCGAGTTGTGAAGGGTAAGAAGATGGCTGGCCACATGGGTGCTGAGCAGGTAACGGTTCAAGGTCTTGAGCTCGTGCGTATCGATGCAGAGCGCAACTTGCTTTTGATCAAAGGTGCTGTCCCTGGCGCAACTGGCACAGACATTATCGTCAAACCAGCTGTTAAAGCTTAAGAGGTGTAGTGATGGATTTAGTAATAGCAAATTCTAAAGACAGCGTTGCTGTCTCTGACGCTACGTTCTCTCGTGAGTATAACGAAGCTCTGGTACATCAGGTTGTTACTGCTTATATGGCAGGCGGCCGTCAGGGTACAGTAGCTCAAAAGACTCGCTCAGAAGTGCGTGGCGGTGGTAAGAAGCCATGGCGTCAAAAAGGTACTGGCCGAGCGCGTGCTGGTACGATTCGTAGCCCAATTTGGACCGGTGGTGGTGTAACTTTCGCTGCTAAGCCTCGTAGTTACGAGCAGAAAGTAAACCGTAAGATGTATCGCGCTGCGATGCAGGTAATTCTTTCCGAGCTTGTTCGTCAGGACCGTCTGGTTGTTGTTGAAGAGATGACAGCTGCTACTCCAAAAACTAAAGAGTTCGCTGC
>NZ_LWFT01000676.1:0-2297 GCF_001635105.1 Oleiphilus sp. HI0079 | reverse complement strand
CGCCGATGGCAGAGCAAGCACAAACTGTGATGATGGGCGTGACCGTGACGACCAACGATTTGTCCAACAAAGACGATCACTTTTTCAGGGTATTGGCGGCGACAGCTGTTCATGCGGGAGAAGTCGCTGAGTTCTTGTTCAATGAAAGGAGCGTTCGCACCTTTTCCGCCATCTACGATTTAAACAATAAAGCCTACTCTCAAGGTTGGATTACCGATTTTGAACAGCGCATGACGGAACTGGGTGGCTCTGCTGTTACTATTTTGAGTTTTTCCTCCGGTAACCAAGAAGCTCTGATTCCAGTAGCCGAACAACTCGTCTCGGGCGACCCTGATATTGTGATCTTTGTGACCAATGCCGTGGACGCGGCGCTATTAGCGAAATTAATAAGATCGAAGTCTGATGACGTAATGTTGGGTACTTCGGAATGGGCGGGTACAGAACGGCTGATTGAGCTCGGAGGGCGCTTTGTTGAGGGTGCATTTGTACCTCAATACCTAGATCGCGAAAGTAAAGATCCGGATTACCAACGTTTTCGTGAGGGTTTTATCAAACGGTTTAATCATGAGCCTGGCTTTCCTGGTTTAACTGCCTATAACGCGACTCGCGTAATCATTGATCGCTTGAAGAATAAATCGGCTTCTCAAAGCCTGAAGGACGCATTACTTGCGCAAGGTACTTTTCCGGCCATCCAAGGAAGTGTGCAGTTTGATGAGTTTGGTGATGCGGAGAGCAAGACTTACGTGACACAGATTATAAACAGTCAGTTTGTCGTGCAAACAGATTAAACGAGGGTGTCGATAGAGATGTGGTCTCATTATGTTTCATCGTGAGCGAGATTTAAGCCGTGTCTAAACCAGCGAAAACGCGCTCACTTGCATCCGAGCTTTTGATACAGCTCGCCATTGTGGCTCTCGTTCCTCTCGGCGCCACCATGGCTTTTTTTACCTGGCAGCTCTTCCCCTATTTAACCAAGAATATCATTGATGAGCAGCAATCGATTGCGAGCTTGGTGACGCAGCAAGTGATTGAGCGTATTGCAACCGCAGAAGAACAGGCGGGTTTGCTGATCGGCTTGGCGGCTCAAGATATTGATAGGCGAGAGTTGGTTAAGGGCTTTCTCAGTCAAAAGAGTGATTTTGATTCTGTTTACTTTTTGGACGCAACGGGGTCGATTAAGAGTATTGCTATCAGAGATGCCATTGTTCTTGAAACAGAGCAGTTATACATGGATATGGACTTGTCGCATTCCAGTGTTTATCAGACAGAGGGGAAGACGTCAGGTTGGACTCAGGTTTTTTTATCGATTGTGACGGGGCGTCTTTCCATTGCTTATTTTGAAGAGGTGGGCGAGCAGCGTTTGATCGCCGAGCTGGCCATAGATCGCTTACCAAAACTCAGCAAGCGGCTGTCTGAGCAGGATATTCTCATGATGCTCGTGGATGCTGATCACCAGCTAATTGCGCATCCAGACTCTTCTCTTAGCCAACAACAATTCAACTTGGGGCATCTGGCCCTGTTTAACCGTCCCGACAGTCAGAAAGTCTACTCCACAGATTTCGAGTGGGATAACCAGAAATACTTCGGCACGCTGGTGACCATGGACGATTTGGGCTGGAGCGTCATTGTTTCTGAAGAAGAAAGCTCCATATGGGCGGGTTTGTATCAACAGTTGAGAAACTGGCTTATTTCTGTTGTGACGATTATCGTTTTGGTACTTTTGATTGCCTTAAAACGTTCTTCTTTGTTCTCTAGACGTTTTGCTGTTTTGTCGCAGCAGGCAAAGGACATTGCGCGAGGGAATTACCAGACGGAGGTTGTGCAAGAAAGGATTCGTGAGTTTAACGAACTCTCTGAAAATGTGGTTGAAATGTCGCAGGCCATATCCAACCGTGAGGACGCGCTTCAGACAAAGGAGCAGCAGTTAAGAGAAATAAATGAGATGCTTGAAGAGCGCGTTGAAGAACGCACCAAGCGGTTGATCGAGTCGAATCAAGAGTTAGAAAAGACCAACACCGCTTTAAATGACACGATGGATCAGCTGGTTCAGGCGGATAAATTGGCCTCATTAGGTAGTCTTGTTGCGGGTGTTGCCCATGAGTTAAATACGCCGATAGGCAATGCCACCATGGCTTCATCCACGCTTAAAGACTTTGCCGAACGTATTCAGCAGCAACTTGCGACTGGTTCTGTTACCAAAAGTGGCCTAAAAGAGTTCCTTAATGACGCAATCATGGCCGCAGGTATTACCTCCCGTAATCTTGAAAAGGCATCGGAACTAATCACCAGTTTTAAGC
>NZ_LWFT01000675.1:0-3419 GCF_001635105.1 Oleiphilus sp. HI0079 | reverse complement strand
CATTAATGAGTTTGGCGTGGATGCAAAGGTGCGTTTTGGCACCAATAAAACCTTGGGCTTGACGGTTAACCCGAACTTTACAGAGGTCGAGTCAGATATTGCCAGAGATAGTATTAACAATCCCTTTAATCCCTTCAAACCTGAAAAACGAAGCTTCTTTCAGTCTGGCTCACCTGTCTACAATACTCTGTTGCCAATGGTGTATACACGTAATATTCGGTTTCCGGAGTGGGGCGCTAACTATATACAGAACACACGAAACAGCACGACAGGATTGTTTTATGTAGAAGACGCAGAGACTGAATTTGTCATGCCCGATAATCTTGGCTCAGATACCATGAATGTAGCCATAGAGAGTAATGCCTCGGCGTTTCGTTATGAGCAGTCTTTTGGGAAGAAATCACTTGGTGTTTTAGGCACTTTGAGGCAGGGCCAAGACAACTACCATAATTATGTTGGCGGTGTAGATGGCCTGTGGGATTTAAGTATCGACGATAAGCTGAGATTTCAGTTGATGTATTCAGATACTCAGTATAATGAAGCGTTTGCGGATGACTTATGTGAGTCTGGTGATTGCACTCGAGATCCGATCCCGGATTTTTGTCCTCTAGGAAATTGCGGAACGAATGCCTATGTACAGCGCGCCGATTATGAACGGAAATTGACGGGGCATGCATTTAGGTTCAATTACAAGCACGACGGGCCAAACGGTTTGTATTGGCTCAATTATTATGACGTGCACCGTGATTTTCGTGGCGACTTAGGGTTTCAGAAGCAGGTGGATTATCGAAGTGTGAATTTGGCTTATGGCCAGAAGTGGTATCTTCGTGTACCCAATGATGATGGTGAGTCTCGTATTAGAGCGTATGGGGTATTTACCGAAACGCGGTCGCAAGCCAACGAAGACATTGAAACGGCTTACGCTCTCTATGGTGAATTTCGAGGATGGAAGCAGACTGTTTTTCGGTTTGGTCCGACGTGGAAGTCGCGCGCTGTTAATCGAATCAATCAAAACTCGTTGGAGCTGGGCGATAATGCGCCGCTTTTTGATGAGCATTATTGGCTTTGGTACTACGAGATTTCGCCTTGGAGCCAGTGGACCTTTAACTTTGACGGGAAATACGGCGAGCAGGCCGACTCGGATAATTTGAGATTGGGGGATCTACGTGAGTTTAAACCTCGTGTTCGCTACCAGTTAGGGCATATTGAAATAGATGCTAAAGCAACGCATCGCATTTTTGATGTTGAGGAAGGTCAGCTCTATAAAGAGGAATTTTATACCCTAGGTGTGACCTATCGAAGTAGCAAAATATTTAGTCACCGCCTCTTGTGGCTGTACGATATTACTGAGCGAAACTTGGCTATCTGGCTAGGTAGCGAGACGGCTAAAGAAACAAGCAATAGCGTCGAGTACACGGCGATTTATCAGCCCAGCAGTGCGCTACGGATTCTTTCAGGTTTTAAGTTTGAGGACGAGCTGGATAGCGATGTGGATGATAAACGATATCTCACTAATCGAGAGCTGTACGTAAAGCTTGAATATACTTTTTCCAAAGGCTTTGATTAGCGCGTCTTTAATTGAATAAGGAAGATGGCATCAAAGACATGGGAAGGGAAAGAGAAAGCAGGCGAGAACCTCAGGGAGCGTTCGTTAACAAGCAATGATCGGCCGTATGCTGTATATCTTTTTAAGGCTAAAATTTCGCGCCAAAGTTGATATTCCATTTATCTACCTCGTTAAACTGTACGCCTTTTTGTCCTTTTTCATACCCAACACCAAGGCTGAGATTTGTATTGATGAGATAGCGTAGCTTGCTGGAGAGATATTCTTTGCTTCGCTGCCCTGAAAGCAATGAATAGAGTTTTTTGTAGCTACTATCCCACTGAAACTTCGCAAGTATGGAGTTTTTTGCACCATTCATAATCACGTTGATGTTGTAGCCGTAGTCGGCATAGTCTTTCTCGATTGACGCCTGTTTGCCTTGGTTTAGTATTGAGCCCCCTTCAAGCCGAAGGTCCCAATTTACTTTTAAGTCAAGATAGGGGCCTATAGGCACCATATTCAGGAAGAAGTTGTTCTCACCAAGGTCGGGTATGGGTGTCCACGTGCCGATGAAATTGAGACTGTCGCTATCTTGTATAGCATCGGACGTATAGCTGGGGTTTATGGTTATAAGGTGGTTTGAAAAATAGCTGTCATAGCTGCCAAGCCGGTATTCTGCGATTGCTCCAAGCGATAAGGCCCTCCTGCTCGAACTCGAGTTAACCCCTTTCACTTTTTGAATATCTGTATCTGACTGAAAGTATGCAAAATATTGGCTTGAATGCTGCTCCTCAAAGTTTTCACTGATTAATAATGCTGCAACGAGATCTACTTCAAGGTCTTTCGTGTTGGTTAATTCATTCAGCTCATAAGAGAAGTTGGCCGGAGCACCTTCTTTAAAAGGTTTGATTATGTCTTCTGGACGTTCTCGGAGAATGAGTCGTTCTGACCAACTCTCTGAGGCCTTTGATGAAGTGTCTTTCTTATTTGAATCTGAGAGCGATTCAGCGTTCGGCTCGATTGGCGGGCAGACGGATTGGATGCCCGAGTCATTTGATAAGAACGTGCGCACATTAATGGATGAGCCGCTTCCTTCTCTACCCGGTAAGAAGCGGGTGGTGAATGGATTAGGCGGGGCAGGAGACCACAGGCTCTTGATAATGTTTTGTACCTGAATGATTTTGTCCTTATCCAGATCATTGCATCGTCCAGATGCCTCGCATTTGCTTAACTCATCAGGCTCCGCTATGAGGGCTACTTTCTCTTGATATAGGGTGCTTCCATCCCCTTCCCTCAGCGGGACGTGCACGTCTACCAAGCGGCCATAGAGCAACAGGACGATTCTAAATAACCAATGATGTTGTACCATCGAGTAGGTGTGGGCGAGCGCGCTATCGCCCAATAAAAATTATGCTAAAACCTATCTCAACTATAAGCTCAACTTTGCGTTCAACTATGCGCTCAACGATGAGAGGTATCCTCCCTCTCGTTTTCTGCTTAACGACGATTTCGAGCGCTCAAGCGAATGAGGTCGATTACGCCAATAGCATTCTGAAAACAAACTCCAGTATATTTTGCGAGACAAAATCCGAGCAGCAAGTCGTAAACCCAAAAAAGCTATTTCTTTGGTTGCTCGATGTCGTTGATGTGAGCGATGCCGCGATGGATCTGAACGGCGATGGAAGCACCCTATATCAAGAGAAAGTAGCCCTCATAGCGGAGCCTGATGAGTTAAGCAAATGCGAGGCATCTGGACGATGCAATGATCTGGATAAGGACAAAATCATTCAGGTACAAAACATTATCAAGAGCCTGTGGTCTCCTGCCCCGCCTAATCCATTCACCACCCGCTTCTTACCGGGTAGAGAAGGAAGCG
>NZ_LWFT01000674.1:0-968 GCF_001635105.1 Oleiphilus sp. HI0079 | reverse complement strand
TGAACTCGCCACGGGTTGCAATATCCCAAACTGCGGCCGGAACATGATGTTCATACGCACCAGCACCAATAAAACACAGAGCGCCGCTGTCTTGGGTTGCGCGCTCATTCATGAGGCGCATCATATCCATTTCTGACAACCCTTCCGGCACATCAAAAGATTTGGCCCGTAAGTGTTCTGGAATTTCGTCAAACAGCTGATCAATCGAATCAACGCCTATGACGCCGAGCATTTTTGCAACGTCGGCATCGGTGTGAGGAACAAAAGGCATGCTAGCTCCTAAAAACAAATGTCCCTAGACGGGACAAAAGATATAACGTGTAAATCAAAAAGAGCGCGTAAACGCGCTCTCACAACTATTATCTAATGGTCGTCAGCTTCGCAGACATCCGCATACGCGTCCGCATCAAGAAGTGAGGCAAGTTCACTCGAATCTGACAGCTTTATTTTAAAGAACCAACCATCGTCATAAGGCTCGCTATTGACGATTTCTGGCGCTTCTTCAAGCCCTTCGTTAATCTCTAACACCTCACCACTCACCGGCGCATAGATATCTGAGGCGGCTTTTACTGACTCCACAACACCTGCTTCGTCACCAGCCGCAAGCTCTGTCCCTACTTCAGGAAGCTCTACAAAAACGACGTCGCCAAGTAATTCCTGAGCGTGATCGGTAATTCCGATTACTGCTGTTTCGCCATCGGCTTCCAGTCTCACCCACTCATGGCTCGACAAGTATTTCAGTTCACTCGGTACATTACTCATGGTTATCTCCTAAACTCGGTGGCTGGCACCGTTAATTCTAAAATTATTCGTAGACCCGTTTGCCATTACGTACAAACGGAGCTTTTACAACTTTTACAGGCACGCGCTTGTTACGCATTTCAACATCGCATGTTTCTCCAACTTGAACAGGCACTCTCGCTAGTGCGACAGAGTAACCTAATGTTGGGCTATATGTGCCGCTAGTA
>NZ_LWFT01000673.1:0-18343 GCF_001635105.1 Oleiphilus sp. HI0079 | reverse complement strand
ACTAACCGTAATCACCCTATTAGCAAATCGAATAAATAGACTCTCTATAAAAAATAATAACTTAATGCTGCTTTTTGATTGACCTGGCTTTTGATTGATTTCGTATTCATGCGCATCGTAAACAACTTTAACTCGCCCGAAACGAACAAGTTTGATAAGCGCTCCGACTGGCAGCGTATTAAGATCATTACAATGAATTACGTCAGACTTTCGAATTAAAACAGTTAAGCGGAGCACCAACTCAAGATATTTTATTAGCTGTATGAGTTTATGTTTAGCCCATTTTTTGGTCCAAAGCTTTAGTCTCACAACCTGATAAAAAGTGCTTTGCTCAACCTCCTTAAGGCCTTCTTCGTGCAACGCGTAAATTGTAACTTGATAACCTGCCTTTCCTAGAGACTCCACCTCCTTCATTACACGGCTATCATTCTCGAACGTATTGAGAACCAATGCTGAAATATTCTTATTCATAATTAGAACTCACGAAACAACCAATGTTTTACCGGAACGGCATCCTAACTTTCTTCGACACATCAGCGTGATAAGTAGCACTAGCGCCACCAGCACCCACAAGGGCATGTCGACGATGTAATTACTAATGCCTGACGTCGCCAAACTCTTGAAATGCAATAACAGCCAAACGTTCAAACCAACGACTATAGGGCTTATGCAAATAGTGTTGACGAAAAAATCTAGTACCGCTAGCATAAAACCCACGAAAACTGCCGGAATTAACAACCCAAACCAGCCGAAGTTAGCATAAAGCTCCGTCCAAAACACCGAGGGAGAAGAACCCACAATCCCAGAGCGCGCCTCTGCAGGAAACCTCCACTGCATCAGCTCTACAGTTAAACGGAAGTGTTCAAAAGGAAGAATACCTGCTGGGTTCGGGAAACTTCTCCCCAACAAAAAACCTTGCTGATCGGGGACAAACTCTAAATAAAAATATGATGACCCAGTGCTCCCCGTCAATGCTCTTGAAAAAGCGTGCTGAACGGCAGCCAATGCATCGCCGCTACCCATAAAAACTTGGTACGCAAGGATTAAAAAAGCTAGCATTAATCCAATGGAAAATAGAGCACCACCAACTCTTATTCTCCCCCTATTTTTAACTATAGTGTGGACCAAAAACAAACCTAAAATAAACCAAGCAAAGGGGGCTTTTTCTGTCGCCATCAATGTACTAAAAGCTACCAATAGGAAAGACAAGAAAAACATAAAACCAGCAAGTTTCTTCTTGGTTAACCGCCATTGAGCAAAAAAGGAAAAAGCTACCAGCTTCGCTACATCATGCATAAAAAGGGAGTACCAGTGATATTTACCTGAAAAATTATTTCCCATCTCACTTCGCACAAACTTTGAGTCTTCCCCCCCCCCCATTATTGAAACAAGCAAAGCTACCTTAGGTATTTGAACTAGGTAAAGCAAAAGCACTAAAAGAGAAAGAGTTAAAAGCACAAACAGTGCAAAATGCTCAAAAGGTAGCAACTCATTGATAAAAACAGATCGGTTAGGCTTTAACCTCGAAGTAGCAAATGCCCTAGCAAATAGAAAAAACCCCAAGACCATGGAAACAATTGTAAAGCTCGACGCCATCCATGCAGTGAGAACCAAGTCTTGACGCTCTATACCAATAGCAACCCGATAATCGATTAATTGAAAATAAAGTAGAAAATACCCAGCGTAACCAAGAAGAATCATTGAGACAAAGGTAAATGACGGTATTGATAGACGAGTTACTGGGTAACCAATCTTATTCATTATCCATGAGAACAAAAAAGGGATAACAAAAAATAGTATGACAAACAAGAAGTCCTGCACCATAGCTTTAATCAAACACCGCGCAATGTAGCGTTAAGAACACTAAAAAAACCATTTTTGATGTCGATAGAAGAAAGCGACGAATTGTGCCAAAGCAAAGCAAAGTCACCATTGACTTGATAGCAAGTAGTTTTCATTCGGTGCATAAACTTGAGAGCTTCTTCCGTGACGCCTAAATCCATATAGCGATCATCAATGACCGTACATTCCATAACCACCAACGGTCGCTGCTTTAAACGAAGCTTCTCCTGCTTTTGCCAACTCCACATACTGAACTCATGACATGTACCAAACCTAAAGCCAGCATGGTCGGCATAACCGCCGGTTGTATCGTATTCAAAGCCAGCATCATCTAACAAATCTGGCGTAATAGACGAATCCCAACGCAGATAGTGCTGCCTGTTGCCTTTAATCTTTTGCCCTATTCCTAACTCTCGTAAAGTTCCTTCCAACAGGGCTTTTTGCTTTTTAAGTTTGGTGCCATCTTGATATGTCTGATAACTACCATGCACACCTATTTCGTGGCCACGCTCATCGATCTTGATCAAAAGCTCTCGAATATCCTTATCTTTAAGCGAATAATCACCATTGCCAGGTTCAATCGATTCAGGAATGAAATAAAAAGCCGCTTTTAAACCATTCTGCTCACACACATCCATGTACCAATCAAAGGTGTAATTTGGGTCAAACCGAAAATCACCTTTTTTATTGAAATGATATCGCTGTATGCGCTTTAACGCTTCAGTAACACTTTTTCGTTTAAGCAGGTCTGCAGCACACGTTCGTAGTAATCTTGGTAAGGTCTTTACTGTCGGGTCAAATGGCGTATCTGCATCACAGCTAACAAATATTTTTGGGGTGCGCTCTTTTCGTTGTAGCTCTGGCCAAAGCTTGGTCATACAAGCCCATAACAATTCGACATACTCGTCGACTATCGGACGTTCAAGAAAGCCATATTTATATGCAAGAGAAGCCTTAGCTGGGAATCTATCGTGCTGATCTCGCTCAGGACTGACTAACTCTTCAAAGCGACTGAGCATAAAGAAGATGGTACCGAACAAGTCAAAATCAATCTTAATATTCGAGCCAATCTTTAGGTTTGGCGAACCAAACATAACAGGGATGTCGTTTTTGTCTTTAAAGCCGGACTGTTCTTCCAGACCTAACTCTAGTGACTTTAGAAATAAACATTCGACTTGGTGGTCAGAAAAATCGAAAGCCGAGATTTCATTACATTCCAATTCAATTATAAAATTCGTCTGTATCTGTATAGACTGAGAGTGATTATCGAGCGAAATAATTACCCTATCACAGTCCTTATATTCAACCCTGTATTCCTGCCCTAACCATTCATCAAAAACGATACTTAGCGTGTAATCAAGAAAAGGCTTAACCTGAGTTGGTGCTGTAACCGTCAACATTAACGAGCAGCCTTAAGTGCTTTAGCTAAACGAAGCCAACGATTTGGTGTATGCGAAATCTGAAAATAGGGCTTTTGCATCGCACCAAAACCTCTAAAAAATCGTTCGATGGGCTCAATCATTGACCCCTCAAAATCAAAGCGTTTCGTAACCGTCGATGCAAACTTAATTGCTTCCCACATACAAAGACTAGTTGCACCGCTATTGCGCAACTCAGGATCGCCCCCTCCCATCAAGTAATAGGCCGAATGCTTATCCCAAACGATCAACACACCTGCGTGAGGCCTTTCTTGCTCATCGTAAGCAACAAACCATTTAACACCCTGTTTTTTCATACAAGCTTCAACCAAGCTATTAACAAACGACCTATCATTAGCCATTTGCATATCTTGGCGCGCAAATGTCTTTTGATTTAAGGCGAGAAACTCTTCAAGCGGAACATCACTCTTCACCGTAATTTTAACGCGCCCTTGTGCTTTCCTTATCTCTCGACGAATGTTCTCTTGAAAGCCATCAAACACAGAATTAAGATCATCTAGGCTTTCAAGCACGTAGGTATAGCCTGTCGTTTGCTCAAACCCTTTCCAATAAAAGGGCAACCAGTTTTGATTGGTGTAAGACCAATTCTGCCGAAAGCTATCATATGCAGGCAGTTGCTGAATTAGGCTTTGCATCACATCTTTTTCCCGTGCAAGCTGTTTCGCGTATTTGCCGGTACTGGGTCGAATCCAAGGTCCCAGGTGCTGCGTGAGCGATGGCTGGCCAAGATAAGTTAAAGAATTGAGCCGCTTAGTAGTTGTATAAGGCATAGCGCCGACAACCTGCCCGCCTTTCTCCACAAGCGCAACATCCCAAGCATCACCTACTGTTGCGTCAAGCCAAAACGGCTGCAGAAAAATTGGTAGATCTTCTTTTTCGTTAAAGTTAAGGTATTTTTGTTTTGTATCGCTTAGCAAAAGATATCCTTATCAAAATCATACTTTTCGATCGCTGCATCGAGCATACTTAATTCATGTTGAGGAATACTATCTTTGCTATCTTTTTTAAATTCTGGAAAGTCAGAATTACCCTTCTCCTCTAGGCCAAGCCACTCACCCATCTTTTTTACAGCACCCACAGAAAGCTTGTTGTACTGAACCGTCATCACATTTTCGTCTGGGAACAAAGAAAGATCTTCCTTTATTTGTTTTTCTAGGTGATAGACTTGCGCTGCGCACATTTCACCTTCAGTAAGTGCTTGCAACTCTCGGAAGTTCTTAGGGCGGACGCTCCACATCTCATTAGAAGCAACTCCCATTTTTTCCCGTGCTCTTAAAATAGAGCGAACCGTAAACCTTGGATCCCTGCGGATAAATATAATTTTGGCATCCGGCGCAAACTCTTTTATCAAGCGTAAACGCTGCCCCATATTCAAATTTTTAAATAACAAAGGTAAGCCAAACATCCCAGAAACTGCAGATAGCTCTTTACGAATTTGGTCGATTGATTCTTGAGATACCGCACCAGCATCGACAAAATGATCCTCCTTTGACAACCACCGATACCAAAACTGTCCACATTCACTCGGGGCGTGCTCGCCAAACTCAGCGGTGTTGCCATGTTCTGCTACAAAGTTATTGTGTGGCTCTAGACCAAAGCGCCGATGACTTAACCACATTCCGAAAGGTAATTGTTTAAACCAAGACGCGGCCAAATTATCTATGTATTTCACATCATAACAGTTTGTTAGCGCTTGATAGAGAATTGTAGATCCAGTGCGGGGAGCGCCTACAATAAATATAAGACAACTGCGCTGTTTCTTTTTATTGCTTCTAAACCAATAAAAGGGATAGTTAAGTACAAGAATTTCCGCTCGCTCAAAAGTTCTCAAGACATACTTATAAAGTTTTCGTATAAAACTTATCACTAATCACCAAACGAAGGAGATGAAACAAAGTTCTTGAACCACACATTAGTGGAAACTAATTGCCAAATTTGAGTGTAAGGCCGCCTACCTTGCCGATACTCACTGTACCACCGCTCGATCGTAGAAGGATCAAAAACACCCATCTGACCCAGCTCTTGAAGATTATCTCTAACATACTCAGCCAACTCTTTTTTCATCCAGCTATTTAGAGGAAAAGAAAACCCTTTTTTTGGCATTTCTAAGGCTTGTTCCGGCAAAAATTTTCGCGATAATTTCCGCAGCAAATATTTTCGCTCATTATTTTTTAATTTCAAATGAGCAGGAATAGTGTACGCCGCCTCGATCATATTATGATCTAAAAATGGGAAGCGCCCCTCAATCGAGTTCATCATCGTAAACTGATCCGTGCGTTCTACGTGATGATTTCCGACATAGTTTCTCAAATCCATATACGACAAAGCTTCGACAGCACTAGAACAAGGAACCTGCTGAGCATAAAGCTCGCTTACACACTCTACAGGATCAAAACCCACCCCAATTCTTTGATTAAAAAGACTATTCAAGTCATCAACCGGCATCTTTAAAAACAATAAAGAATGGAGACTAGTAGCCGAATCACAACCCAAATATCCACACACCCTTTTTAACCGCGAGCTAGGCATTAATTGACCAAACCGCGCCAAACCGCGAAATGACTTCATCCCCTCCCATACTTTGCACCATTTATAATAATCATAGCCAGCAAACAACTCATCCCCACCTAAACCGTTAAGTGCCACTTTGACACCCTTACCTGCAACAAATTTCGAGACAATATAATTTGGAGAGACACTGTAGAATGGTTCCTCGTACCCAAGGCTGCTACTCTCAATCTCTTGGAGATATTCTCTAGGATCAACGCTTCGCACGTTGTGCTTTATTCCTATGTGTCGAGCAATAACAGAAGCTTCCTCAACCTCATCTTCAATACAACTACCTTTAGAGAAACCAAGTGTATAGGCTTCAGCAGAAGCCCCTTGATCAAATGCCAAAGCTGAAATTAAAGTTGAATCAATACCTCCACTCATGAAAACGCCCACTGGTACATCAGCATGAGTACGCAATATAACCGCCTGCCGTAATTCAGCCTCGATCAACTCAAGCGCATCACCTTCTGTCATTGTACGGTCTTGCGTTCCGACGGGAATATTCCAATAACGTTTTACTTCGACAGCTCCTTGTTTAGAGACTTTCATCCATGTCCCCGGCTCTAGCGCTTTAACGGAACTAAAAGCTGTAACAGGTCGGGGAGACATGCCAAATGCGAAAGAAAGTGCCAATCCGTCAATATTAACGTCCGGTGTATACAAACCCGATGCAATGAGAGTTTTTATGTCCGAAGCAAAAAGAAACAGTTCATTATCGTTAACATAGTAAAACGGCTTAATACCAATTCTGTCGCGAGCACAAAATAATGACTTTTCTTTCTTATCCCAAATCGCAAATGCGAAATCTCCATTGAGCAATTCAAGAGCGCCATCGCCCAAAAGAGCATAAAGCTCAAGTAAAACCTCCGTATCACCTTTCGTTCGCAATCGTACTCCGCGCTTCTCGAGTTCGTTTGCTAGATCTCGATAGTTATAAATCTCCCCATTAAAGGTAATAACATAACGTCCATCAGCGGATGCCATCGGTTGATGACTATCAAGCGACAAATCAATTATTGCTAAGCGGCGATGAACCAAGCCCACCTCACAAGGGCGACTGACTTGCGAAATATGCTCTTGCCCTGCCCTTAGCTCCAGCGAAGTCTCGTCGCCACGAAAACAATTATCATATGGAGCACCCAAGTAATAGCCTTCATCATCAGGCCCTCGCAAGTGCATCTGCCTTGCCATCCGCTCTAAAGGTGTATTTAAAGGTTCACAACTGCTATCACTGGTGAAAAACACACCTCCAATTCCGCACATTTCCTAATCCAGCTTGCTTTTTAAAGATTTAATATGGGCCACCTGTCGTTCTTCACCATCTGTAAGGGATAACAAACCAAATTTTAATTTCAACGTATGAAAAACAACCGCCAGCGCTGAACTTAGCTTCAAGTAACTTCCTCTTATTTTTAACAGTCTAGGAGTATCAGCTTTATACCCCAAATAAGCCATTTCGTTTTTCAAAATTGACTCAATCATCCTAATCTTTCGAAAGGATAGAGCATCCTTGTACTTCCCGAAATTATCGTTGATTGTTGGGTTGTTCAAATTTTCCCATTCTTGTATTGATGTGCTCTCAGACTCAAACGATCTATCACACCCGTTACCAAGCTCAACATCCAAGAATTTGGAAATACGCTTCAATTCCGAAGCCTCTGAAGACACAAACTCCTCATATTTAAGCGTTAGAACTCTCGAACTTAACCGGGCATTTGCAAGTAACTCGATTATTTTCTTTTGCTCTGTTTGCCATAACATAGATAAATACGAGCAATTCCGAACCTGAGATGGACGTTTCAGCTGACTAGCTATAACGTCGCGAGGATCGCGATAAAGAATAAGAAAGCGAGCGTCAGGCAACTCTAGAGCGATCTGATAAGCGAAATCAAATATATGGTTATCTTTACATATATAAGAACTATAGCCCCTGTCCAAAGCATACAACATGTACAATGTATGCATCACGCCAACGATAGTTCTTTCTTTACTAGGCATAAAACGATCATATGCTTCAATGACGTCTTCTGATGAAATGACTCGATCCCAAGGAGAAAAGTGCTCATAGGCTAACGCAACCGAATCTTGGACAAGAGAATAAAAATTTTGGTCGTTACTTAGGTCGCCATAGTAAGGCGCTCGATAAAATAAGTGCTTGAGCATGTGGATAGGAGACGGCCCAAAATAAACTGCCTGACTTTCAGTTATACGCCTTCTAACTAAGTTTGTTCCGCTTCTCTCAGACGCGACAATAAAAAGTGGGCCTAAAGAAGGCTCAGACATAACCATTCCCTTTATCAACAGATTTAGTCGCCAAAATGATAGACACTATTTGGCATATATAAACAGACGATAGCGCCAAAGAAATTGCCATATAAACGGATATCTCTGCTCCAGAAAAAACTTTCGTCAATACAACAGCGCTGCAAATCACAATCAACAGAAATAACTGATATATCAAGCCAAGCTTATTTTTCCCTAATACTGCAAACCCTGCCACAGCCGAAGAGACAAGCGCAAAAAAAACCAATGGCAACATAACCGCTGCATATTGATCAAGTGCACTCCATTTATCACCAAAAAACAAAGCCAATATACCTAAATCAAATACGACATAAGCCAATGGAATTGCCATCAGCCCTACAAGAGTCGTATATCTGATTAGATTCATTGTAAATGGCCAAATCTCATTTTTTTTATACTTTAGTTCGGCAACTCTTTGCATATAAACTCGGTTGACAGCAGATGCTATTAACCCAACAGGCGCAAGCATAACCCTTTGAATCATGCTGTATAAGCCCGCTGAGTGCGCTCCGAAGAACGCGTTAAGAAGAAATATTGGTGCCTGCGCAGACAGCGTACTAACCAACACCGCAGGTGATGAAAACTTTAGAAAATCAATATATTTTCTAATCCATACAAAACACTTTTTATAACTCCAATTCGCACCTAATAAGAATTTCCAGTTAAGTGCTAGGACTACACCCCCGGCGATAGTTACTGCTGAGAAATAGGCCCAAACTAAATTTTGTCCACGACCAACACTCAAGCCAAGAAAGTACGCGACGATAACAAACAAGAAGCTACGTAAAACCAGCACCCATGCCATCTGGGCATACTTCTTTGTACGATTTTGAACAAAGCTTCCGATATTAATGATCGATGAAAACAAGCTGACAAAGGGTAATAGCACCCAATAAGCTTCAATTATTTCAAAGATCACGAACAAAGAAACAATAACTAACGTAAGCGAATGAAGCACTAAGCTTAGAGTCATTGCAACGCTAGCAGCGAGAATGGCATGAATACCAAGGCGAGGAAGCAGAATTGTCATTTCGTATCGGCCAGAGGCAACAGCCGATAAAACACTAACCACGCCAATGAAAATAGCGTAAATACCAAACTCTTCAGGTGTAAATAGTCTCGCCAGAAGGGCATACCCAGCAAGATTGATAAGCTGCGAGACTCCCTGGCCTAGCGTCAGAACCCCAACACTCCTTATTAAAGCCAATGTTCTTCCTAAACCAGATCAACTATCAAGTCGATTTCACTGACACCCAAAAATGCGTTCATCGGCAAGCTCATAACTTCAGCACTTGCTTTTTCAGCCAATGGAAAACTACCCTTATCATGATCCAAGTAATCAAAGCATTCTTGTAGATGTAATGGCATTGGATAATGCACTGCTGTTGGTAGGCCTTGCTCTTTTAACTTCGCTTGCAACGATTCGCGGTTTTTAACGCGAAGGGTGTATTGCGCATAAACAGAGGTACGGTCAGCCTTTACTTGTGGCAAGGTAAAAGCACCCGCCGCACTGGAATCTGACAACTGCTCGTTATACATCAAGGCAACGCTTTGTCTCGCTGCGATCTCATCAGCATAACGGGGCAACTTCGCGAGTAGCACAGCTGCCTGAATGGTATCTAAACGCCCACCAATGCCAATGTATTTATGGTGATAGCGTTTATTCTGTCCATGTACGCGCAGCATTTTAAGCTTCTCGGCGTATTCGTCATTATTAGTGAATACTGCGCCGCCATCAC
This sequence comes from Oleiphilus sp. HI0079, assembly GCF_001635105.1. Taxonomy (NCBI): domain Bacteria; kingdom Pseudomonadati; phylum Pseudomonadota; class Gammaproteobacteria; order Oceanospirillales; family Oleiphilaceae; genus Oleiphilus; species Oleiphilus sp. HI0079. The sequence goes on along the minus strand of NZ_LWFT01000673.1, from coordinate 8,466 downwards.
CATAGCAACCTAGTGGCTTGGCAGGGAAAAAGCTGGTGGTGTAGAAATCTCCATGATTCACCTCGCTTTGGCCTTTGTAGGTTGAACCAAAGCTTTGTGCACCATCGATAATGACCTTTAAACTATGTTTTTTTGCAATGGCATTGATCTCATTCATGTCTGCCGGTTGTCCATAAAGGCTGACCGGCATGATGGCTTTTGTTTTTTCAGTGATCGCGGCTTCGATAAGGTTTGGATCGATGTTAAAAGTAAGCGGATCTATATCAACAAATACCGGTGTCGCTTTTAAAAACGCAATGCTTTCGCCGGTCGATATAAAGGTAAAAGGGGTGGTGATCACTTCGTCGCCTGGCTGAATATCCATTGCCATGAGGGCAAGCACCAATGCGTCAGTACCATTTGAGCAGGTGATTGCATGTTTCGCGCCGGTGAATTTTTCCAGCTCTTGCTCTAGCTCGGCAACCTCTTCGCCCATGATGTAATTGGATTTATCCAAAACTGCCTGAATACGCGCATCAATCTCGGCTTTATAAAGCTGGTATTGGTGCTGCAAGTTAGCAAAATCAACTTTCATCTCAGGCATTGGCTGAAACCCCTTTAGGTGTGTATTCGATCATTCCATTTTTTAAAGCGTAAATATCGCCTGTATGAGGGCAAACGCACTCTACAGCGCCTTTATCATCTTTTACTGGCGCTGACACAGGCAAGTCGAGCTTCTCGCCAAAGGCGCTCATCCAACCCACCTGCTTTGCAGGAACCCCGACCATTAAGGCATAGGGTTTGACGTCTTGATTAACAACAGCGCCGGCGCCTACGAAAGAATATTCACCAATCGTAACACCACACACGATGGTGCAGTTCGCCCCCAAGGTTGCGCCCTTTTTAACCAGGGTATTGCGATATTCGTCTTTACGCTCGATCAGTGAACGGGGGTTGTAAACATTGGTGAAGACCATGCTTGGGCCACAAAACACACCTTCTTCCAAGGTCACATTATCGTAAACCGAGACGTTATTTTGCACCTTGCACTTATCGCCAATCACCACCTTATTGCCGACATATACGTTTTGGCCAAGAGAGACCCCCTCGCCTATCTTTGCGCCACCACACACATGCACCCAGTGCCAGACGCGAGATCCGGCACCGATTTGAGCGCCTTCATCAACGATGGCTGTTGGGTGAATCGTCACACTATCCACGCCACTACTTACAACATTATTCGCACCGCTGCTCATGCTTCTTTATCGAACCTATTCACTCTGTTCAGAAAGGGATGATATTCACCCACTAAGCCAAGTGGCGTTTGATTTCGAATATCGGCAACCGTGGTAATTGCTACGCGGTTTTCTTCCAAACCAAAGCCTCGACCCGCCAAAATTTCGTTGTAGCTAATCGTATGTAAATCGGTAAAACCACCGGAGAATTCAATCTCTTCACCATCACAGGTGATCGAACGGAAGGTGCGCTGGCCCGTGGCTTTTACATCATCCGGCACATCGTTGTAGTCAATCGACAAGAACCAGCGAACGCGTGCGTTTTCGTACTCTAAGTAGCCGGCTGACTTTGTGTCTGACTTATAGTGAACAACGTTTTCTTGCAGCTCACCAAAGATAAAATGCAACATATCGTAAAAGTGCACGCCGATATTCGTAGCTATACCACCTGATTTTTCCTCATCGCCTTTCCAGGAATGTAAGTACCATTTGCCGCGCGAAGTAATGTAGGTTAAGTCTACTTCGCACTTTTTGGTCAACTGAGCGTTTTGGATTTTATCGCGCAAGGCAATGATAGATGGATGCACACGCAACTGCAGAATCGTGTTTACTTTTTGGCTTGTGTCTTTTTCAATCTCTTGCAGGCCATCAATATTCCATGGGTTAAGTACTAATGGCTTTTCGCAAATTACATCAGCACCCGCTCGTAAGCCAAAACGCATATGCGCATCGTGTAAGTAGTTCGGTGAACAAATTGAAACGTAGTCGATAGCTGAACCATGATTCTTGCGCTTTAGCTTGTCGATATAACGATCAAAACGTTCAAACTCAGTAAAAAATGCTGCCTCTGGGAAGTGACTATCAATAATGCCGACAGAGTCATTTTTATCGACAGCCGCTACAAGGTTATTATTCGTGTCTTTTATGGCTTTCATATGACGCGGCGCGATATATCCAGCTGCGCCGATTAATGCAAAGTTTTTCATACTTGCTTATCCTTTTGCTTGTTATTTCTATTCTTCTTCGTACCGTAAACAAAACCCATCACTACCCCAAACATTCCGCCAAACAGCGCCCCCATTATGCAGATCAAAGCACGGTTGGGCTTAGATTTTTTTTCTGCAATACGCGGCGCACTAACCTCTCTGAACACGTAATCCCGCGTACCCGATGCCAGCATTAGCGTTTTCGTCTGTTCTTCGATCAAGTCATAAAACACGCTTTGCATGCTACTGAGGTTGGTTTGCTCAATCTGCGCCTTGAGGAAGGTTATATTTGCTTCTGCCTCTTCCGCCGCTTGCTTTTTAAGCTTTGCATTAATTTTTGACACCAGCCCACTAACCCATTGACGAGCAACTTCCGGTGAATAGTATTCGACATCTACAGTTACAAAACCCTTGCCTGGGTCATCTTTAGCAGACAGGTAAAGATCAAACACTTCATACAGCTCCCAAGAACTCGGTTCAGCCTGCTTACCCTTGGGCGGCTCGCGCTTCCAGACTTTAGTCTTCGGGTCGTAAATCTCGGTATTGTAAATCAACTCGTTCGTTTCGGGGTTCCAGCCTTTAACTGCGAACACTTGCGGCGCTATGTTTTGTTCTTGAATAAATTCTTCAATAAACGCCCAGCTTTGGAGAATCTCGAGCGCCTCTGCCGTTTTATTTGAACCTCCTCCGCCGAGATTGATGCCAGCAATTGACGCAAGCCCCCCAAACTGCCCAGCTATCTTGGCCAGGCCGCTACTTGATGCCTCAGCTGGCGCAAGTATAGCGGTACTCTTGTACATATTTGGGAGCGAAAGCGCATAGAAGACAGAGGCGACAGAGAATACAGCAGTGAAGCCGACGATGATCCATTTTCCGCGCATTAGGGCACGCCAGAGCTCGAGGAGATCTATTTCGTCGTCGTAGGGGGGGTGCGCTTGGGGCGCGTTACCTTGTGATCCATTGGGGGAACCTAAAACTGGAGGGTGCTGCTCTGACACTTTTTATTTGCTTCCGTTACTGTAGCGTTCTTATCAGGTTTCGCTTTGATGCGATATAGCATTGGAACTTTTGAGATTTGTTCATAATGCTGTGTTATCCGTTTCTTTTCTGCCGGTACTGACCGGCGGCAGCTTAAGGTCTTTGACTTTCCAAAGCCCCCGACATGGCCCAGGCCACCTTCTCTTGCGCTACGCGCAATTCACCTTGACCCAAAGGCGACCCGGTACCCCAGGGCATACTCTCTCGCTGCGCGATTCACCTTAACGGCTAAAGCCTCTACGAGTTTGCCCCTTCGATAACTTTTTGTGTCTACGAGGCTTCGAGGATGTTATTCGGAATGTCACCCACTCCTTTCAGCCCAATACACTTTAATAACAACATATTAACGTAGGATTTAACAGCCTTGGCTTAGCGTTTATTAATGGCTATACATCAATCAGCTACAAACTTCCCACTGCAGCTGCACCAAGGGCGATTTGGTAGAAGATTTGGCTGACATCACGCCAGAGCACGATGCTATCAAGTTTGTCCGCGTCCAATGGCACCACAATCGTATCTCCGGGGTTGATCTGTGCATCATTGCTAGCAAACCAGTGGCCGTTTTCGGGCAATTGAACGCCACCATTGGCCTTTATGATGTAAATACGCTCGTCATCCGCCTTACTGGTCATTCCTCCGCTACGAGCGATATAGTCGCTGTAGTCTAACGCCGGTTCATACACTTGAGAAATCGGCAACTGTACTTCACCGATAATCGTCACGCTATTTTTGCGTGAAGGGACAACAAGGGCATCGCCACTTTGCAACGGGATGCTATAACCAGGGTCTTCGTTGAGCACTTTTCCTAAATCTATAACCAGGCGGCCGAGAGCAGGCGTTCGTTCCAACTGCTCAAGTAAGCCCCAAGCGGTCTCAACATCGCGATTACGCTGCCCCGTCTCTTTTCCTATCAGTTCCGCTTTCGCAATATCTTCCTGGAGGCGGCGCTGCATTTCTTCGAGGCGACGCTCTTGCTGTTCTTTTAGCTCAACACGAGTAAACACAGCACCCGGAACATAAGCATATTCCGTTACGCCACCGGCGCGCGCGAGCACATCACGTAGAGTGTCGTCTTTATGAATGGGATAGAAACCCGGGAAACGCACTTCGCCCTTTAGCTCTACGTAGTGATCTTCAACCCATTCAGGAATAGCGCGGATCTGTAAAACATCACGACTGTTAAAGGTGAAATTCCGACCAACTTCATTGGTGAGATCGATATCATAACGTGATTGCATACGCTTTTGGTACTGGTCAAAATCGGTCCGACTCACCTCAGCGCTTAGCTTGTAGGCTTTTTCGGTAAGACCACCTGCGGCGTAGATAAGATCTTCGACCGTCATACCATCTACCAACGGAAACGCACCAGGGTAACGAACAGAGCCAGTTACTTTGACCTCTTTTGACGGACTCCCCACATGGGCCTGAGCCCGAAGCTCTTCAAGAATTTCTTCAATGACCCATACGCGCCCCCAGTAAGCCGCTTCTTTCTCATACTCGGTGATGGTGAGTGTTTGGCGGCTATGGGCGCGATCTCGCTCAATTAATTCGCCTCGCCCATCTTTCGCAACCCGCATTGCCTCCACTTCAGCATCAAATTGCCCGAGGCGCGACGCGCCGAAATCATACCCGGTGCCGCTGATGCCTTTCTCTGCACGAATATCTTCAGGGAGCTCATTTTGATCCCTCGGGTAAAGCGCGAACACCAGAATCTCGTCCTGACTTTGCAAAACACGATTTTGCTCGGAGCTTGGATCAGAAAAAACATCCGTCAAGCTAAACGAGACAACCTCAAGCGACTTTTGAGGGCCTGAGTAGCGCTTAATTAAACCATAACGCAAGTCTGCACCAGGCTTAAGCTGGTCCACAGAACTAATGACATCGCTAAGTCGCAAACCTTCACGCCAGTTTTGTATCCCCGGGCGATACACATGTCCACGAACCGCAACGGTGTTCTCAACCTTCTCAAGCACAGAAGCAATGCGCAGCAAATCGCCAGCTTGTGCCGGCTGATCTTTTAACTTGGCGTTTTCTTCGCTGTAGTTAATAACGGTTTTCTGCTCGTTATTAATAATGCGCTCAAGCGTGCTTTTTTTAGTGTAAGCCGACGGCGTTAGGCCACCGGCAAAAGCAACCAAATCGGCTAACGTTTCACCCGGAAGAAACTCATAGATCGCGGGACGACGCACCTCACCATCAATACCCGCAGTATCGCCAACAGGAGGAATGAATACCACATCACCCGAGCGCAATGCCGCATCATTCGAGGTATCACCTTCCAATAACAGCTTATATAGATCGAGCGTTTGTACTAGCTCTCCCCTGCGCTTGAGTTGGATATTTCTCAGTGATCCGGTTTCGCTGATACCGCCACTCAATACCAGCGCATTGGTAATAGTAGAGAGCGAGCTCACTACATAACTGCCAGGCACATAGGCCTCACCCAACACAAAAACTCGGATTGACTTAAGCTGACCCATCGAGATAGAGGACTTCATGCCGATCATGCGCTTAGAAACTTCACTACTCAGCTTCGCTTTCGCCTCGTCAAAGCTAAGGCCAGCCAACGAAATCGGACCCAATTCTGGGAAATACACCTTACCCTCAGCGTCGATACTTAAATCGTAGCTTTTACTTTCTTTACCATAGAGCTGCACCTTGACGTTATCGCCCGGACCAAGGACATAGTCACTTGAAACGGGAATGTCGTTAACCGGCTCAAAAGTACTAGGCGCCCCGGCAAAAAGCTCATAACCGAAGGGCACCAACCTACCTGCCTGATAACGACTTGTAGACTGCCCTTCTTCCGTGGTCTCAATCGGTTGCGGCTTTTGCTCTTGGTTATAGGGGTTTTCTTGCCCCTCTCTTGTTAAGACAGAAACTTCTTGCTTTGCCTCTGCCGGCGCACTCGAGCCACCAGACCCACCTGTAATATCTGAAAGGTTCACGCCATATTGTGCGGCCAACGCTTCTTTTTGCGCGGGGTTCATGGTCATGAACTGGTTGATCATCTCTGGAGTCACCTCAAGCGCTTTGACTGGCAAAGCAAGACAGAAAACGAGCATGGGGACAAGAAAAGATAGTATGCGTGTAAGTCGTTCCATGAAGAATATTCTTATGTTGTGGTGATGCTTTGTGCATGCAGGGTCAGCAAGCACTTTTGTATAGGTAAAGTGTACTACAGGTGGTTTGTGGGCGTAGGGGGGATGTTAGTTACGGTTTGGTTATTTAAGGTTTTTTGGTTGAGGGCGGGCTTTGGATTGAAGGTTTTAGCGCAGGGAGTTTTTTTGGTTTAGCTTGTTTTTTTAAGAGCTTTGCTTTTTTTCATATTCATTCTTGATGGCCCTATCCAAGTTTCGCCTCTATGCGACTTAGGGGCTTCCACAGCCAGGGGCTTTCGCTGTTCTTTCTTGTTGGTGACATGCAGATTTCGTCTTTGAGACGGGTTTTTCTTCTTTTGTGATCTCGCTGTTTACGTCTTCTTATCCGCCGCTTCCGCGCGGCAGACGGGTTAAGATCTTTGACTCGCCAAAGGTCTTAACAATCTAAAGGCGACCCGCAAAGCTCCGCTACGCTTCTCTTTGGACGGGAATAGGCCCTTCGATATCTTTCAGTGCCTTCGAGGCTTCGATGAACTTGCGGTGTTTTGTAGATAGCAGCATGTTTCTGCGATTGTGTTTTCGGGGTTTCTTCGTGCGCGGCAAAATGCCACGACTCTCGCCCTTCGCGAAAGCGGAATTACTCCGTTCAAGCTTTTCGACACACCAATACACATCGAAGTCTCGTAAACACAATTATGTCATCGAAGGGATAAATCCCGTCGAGCGGCGCAGAGCTTTTAGGTGAATCGCGCAGCGAGAGAGTATGCCCTGGGGCACCGGGGCGCCTTTGGGGTGTCAGGGTCTTTGGCGAGACAAAGACCCTGACTCGGCCTTCAGGTCGAAACTTGAACAGAATACCTAAGTCGCCTTAAGGCGAAACTTGTATAAGGCCAGCAAGAAAGAAAGAACATAAAAACCAGAAAAGAATGCGATAAACCTTTACCAAATAATAATCGCAGCAGGATGCTGCTCGCTACAAAGGTGTTGGTCAGGTAACCGCGCATGAACAGAGTGGTTAGAAATGTCGCAGCAGGATGCTACTTGCTACAAGAGGGAGAGCTTACTCCCTCTCGCTAAAAACTTACTCCCACCCCTCGAGGACGAGTTTCCCCATCATTTCCCCGTTCTCGAGCTTTTGATGGGCGTAGCGCAGGTTGGTCGCATTGATGGGCGTAACCGTCTCTTGAAGCGTGCTTTGAAGGATACCTTCATCGAGCAGGCGGGAGACTTCGCAGAGTATGTGGTGTTGTTCGATCATGTCGGGCGTTTTGAACATGGCGCGGGTGAACATAAATTCCCAGCTAAAGCTGGCAGATTTGGCTTTGAGTTTGTTCATTGCTAGTGGCGAGGTATTGTCGACAATGCAGCAGATGCTGCCCTGCGGTTTGATGATGTCGCACATGGCGTCAAAGTGTTGATCAGTGCCGTTACAACAGAGGATGAAATCAGCCTCTTTATATCCCAGCGTCGACATTTGCTGCTTGATATCATCGTAATGACTCACAACATGGTCTGCGCCGTTTTTAACGCACCACTCAATGGAACCACGCTTACTCGCCGTCGCCACTACTTTCAAACCAGCAACTTTGGAGGCGATTTGACACGCGATAGACCCAACGCCGCCTGCACCGCCGATAACCAAGATCGTTTTATCGCTGTTATCTGCCTCTAAGCTAACACCCATACGGTCAAAAAGGGCCTCCCAAGCCGTAAGGGAGGTTAATGGCATTGCAGCCGCCTGAGCGCTACTTAATTTAGTAGGAGCATGACCCACAACCCGCCAATCAACTAGGTGATATTCACTATTGGTACCCTGTCGCGTAACGTCACCCGCATAGTAAACGCGATCACCCTCTTTAACACCACGACATGCATCACCAACTTGAACGACTGTTCCAACCGCATCAAAACCCAGCACCTTCGGTTCAGAATGATCTGGATCCGCTCGTCCGCGCAACTTTGTATCTACCGGATTTACGCTGACCGCCTCAACTTTTATGAGCAAGTCATGCGCCCATGCTTTTGGCGTCGTGATTTCAAGGTCTTGCAGCGACTCGGGATCTGAAATCGCAAGGTGACGGGTAAACCCAACGGCCTTCATTTTTTGATTTGGCATACCAGTACCTT
>NZ_LWFT01000672.1:0-18009 GCF_001635105.1 Oleiphilus sp. HI0079 | reverse complement strand
AGGTAGACAAGCTGCATTACATTTCCGGTGACACGTTCAATGTTAATCCTCCAACGCTTAAACGCATTAACCGCTTGTTCTGCCGCAACGAACGCGCAGTGATCGAAATAAAGCCCACCAATTTTGAAGGACGCATCGCGATGATCCCTGTCGCCGCGATTTTAGTCGCCAGTATGCGGTTCGTCGGCCTTGAACACCCGCTATCGCTCGCCTATCGAGGCCCAAACGAAATTCCATTTAAGCGTTCTTTTGAGCGGGGTGAACGGATCGGTAATTTTGAGCATGGGTCCACCATCGTGCTGCTCTTCAGCGAACACTACAGCTTTATGCCGCAGATTCGTGAAGGTGAAATTATTCGGATGGGACAGCCTTTAATGACGCAAAAGCAACAGTAAAGGCAAACAGTTAGCAACCACACGCGGCCCAACAAGCCGAAAGAAATTACAACATAAACCAATACTAGGTGCATCGCTATGACAATATCGCAACAGACGCAACCCCAAGGGGCTGTCGCTTCCTTTCTTGCAGAGCTAAACGAATTGCGCTGGGACGACCATCGTTACTATCACCAAAGCCGTATTAATCAGTCATTGCACTTTTTAAGCTCAATCAGTTTTATGACGGCGTACATCATGCTGTTTATTAACCCCGGTGTAGCCGCATTAATTGGCTGGGGCATTGGCATGGTTTCCCGTCAGAGCGGCCACTTCTTTTTCGAGCCGCGCGACTATGACCATATCAACAAGGCAACGCATGAGCATAAAGAAGAGATAAAAGTAGGATACAACCTAAACCGTAAAAGAGTGCTCCATGCTATTTGGGCGGCAATCCCTGTTGTGTTGGTGTTTGATCCGACTCTACTTGGCACGATGCAAGCCTACACCGATTTTAATGGCTTCCTAAACAACATGGCGATTGCTTGGCTGGTTCTAGGTGTAGCAGCACTGCTGTTTAGAACTATTCACCTGTTCTTTATTCGAGACATCAAGACGGGCTTAGCGTGGTGTCTAAAGATCATTACCGACCCGTTTCATGACTTCAAAATTTACATGAAGTCCCCGCTTTATCTCATGCGCGGAGAGCTCATGGACCCGATGACGCACGCCATGCACGAAAACGAAGAGCATGAGCTAAACATGCGTAGCTAATCCGGCTTTACGCGTTACTACCAACAAAGAGTGGCAACTATGGCGCTTTTAGATAATCAACTACCCTCCCTGCAAGGCGAATACTTTGTACTAGTCCTGTCGGCTCTGCTGCTTGCCTATATTGTGTACAGGGTTGTTCGGCGTTTGCAGCTTTCGATCGCGAAGCATCCCTCTTTGCGCGGTCACGCGAAGATGTCTAAGCGCATTGCGAAGCTTTTGCCGTTTTATGAGTATTCGCAATCTCAAGCGTTTCGTTGTGATAACGCTCCGGAAGACGTGATCGCAAAGCGTCACGCGGGATTTGCCGCACTCAAAGAGGCGCTTCAATCTCAGGCGCCACATACCATCGCCGCGAGCAAGGAGCTTGAAGGCAAACTAGCCGACGTGGACTTTACCAACCAATATCGCGTGCCTTTTCAGTTCCGACGTTTGATGTCACGAGAGATTCCTCTTGGGCTGATGGCCGATACCAGTAGTGGCACGCAGATTAGAGATTTGGACGGAAACTGGTCTTACGATCTGACAGGCGCATATGGGGTAAACCTCTTCGGTTATGATTTTTACAAGGAATGCATTGCAGAAGGCATGCAAAAAACCGCGGAGCTCGGTCCTGCTCTTGGTCCATATCACCCAATCATCACCGAGAACATTGATCAGTTGCGCAAGATCTCGGGTATGGACCAGGTGTCTTTCCATATGTCGGGCACCGAAGCGGTCATGCAGGCTGTTCGCCTAGCGCATTACCATACGAACAAGCCGCGAACTGTGGTTTTTTGCGGCGCTTATCACGGATGGTGGGACGGCGTTCAGCCCGGCATCGGCAATCCTCGTAAAGTGCACGATGTGTATACATTAAAGGAAATGTCGAAAGACACGCTTCGGGTTTTGCGCACCAGAAACGATATTGCTTGCGTTCTCATTAACCCTCTTCAGGCGTTGAATCCAAATGGCGGTAGCGCCAGCGACTCCATGCTGGTTGCAAGCGACCGCCACGCGATGTTTGACAAACAAGCGTATGCGGATTGGTTAAGGGAGTTACGCGCGGTCTGCAGCCAGAAAAACATTGTAATGATCATGGACGAGGTTTTCCTCGGGTTTCGCCTCGGTCCAGGAGGTGCACAAGCATACTTTGACGTAAAAGCCGACATGGTGACCTATGGCAAAACACTTGGTGGAGGTCTTCCCGTAGGCGTGGTTTGCGGAAAAGCCGAGCTCATGCAGCGTTATCGAGCCGACAAGCCAACAGACATTTGCTTTGCACGCGGAACTTTCAATTCACACCCCTATGTTATGGGGGCCATGAATGCCTTTCTGAAGCGAATCTTCCTTCCTGAATATCTTATCGAACCGAACAGGCTCGATAAGCAATGGAATACCCGGGCGCGGATCATGAACGAAGCACTAAAAGAAGCGGGTATCCCAGTTCAGGTAGCCAATATGACGTCTGTATTCGTCCCTTTGTACACGCAGCCGAACCGCTTCAACTGGCTATATCAATATTACTTGCGCGCTGAAGGTTTAACTCTGCCATGGATCGGCACGGGTCGCTTCATTTTTAGCCATAACTACAGTGATGAAGAGTTTTACAACGTGATCGAAAGAATGGTGGCCGCAGGGCATCGAATGACTACAGACGGCTGGTTTTGGGCTTCCTCAGAATTAACCAATAAAGCCATCAAGCGCGATGTATTAAAGGAATTGCTCAAAGCCAAATTCGGCAAGCTGCCGTCAAAAAGCGCAGATCAACAGGTGGAGCCGCCCAATCCAACCCCCATTGCGCCATCGAATTCAGTTTCCGCTGACGGTGTTGTCACGAGGGAATCATCAGAGTGTATGAACGGCGCTGCACGATCAGTGTATATGCCACAAAAATAATGCGTTTTAGGATAATTAAACGAGTAGCCTGGAGAGAGAGATGAAAGTAAAAAACAGATCTAATATGAAGATAACGTGCTTGGCCGCAGCGGTTGCGTTGGGTACAAGCTTACTAGCTGGCTGTAAAGTTGAAGACAAAATCGATGAACTGAACCTGTTCGAGAACACGATTTCCGTATCCTTTTTCGGTCGTTACTCAACAGGCGAATTCGATGAATCAGCCGCCGAGATCGTTGATTATGATCCAGCAACAAAAACGACGTTTGTCGTCAATGCCAACTCAGGACAAATCGACCTAATAGACACCGCATCGCCATCCACACCAACTCTCGCGAGCTCGTTGAATGTCGCGGGCGACGTTGCCGGCGCGATTGCCGGTATAAGTGAAGCGGACCTAGGTGCGGCTAACAGCGTTGCCGTTAGCGACAACACGCTCGCCGTTGCGATTGAAGCCAAGCCAAAACAGAATAACGGCTACATTGCGTTTTATCAGACGGATGGGACCTTTCTTAGTGCAGTAGAAGCGGGTGCCTTGCCCGACATGGTGACATTTACCCCTGATGGCAACACCGTTATCGCGGCAAATGAAGGAGAGCCAAATGGCGACTACTCCGTTGATCCAGAGGGCAGTGTCACAATTATCGACGTCTCTGGCGGAGCTGGGTCGCTTACGCCAAGTGATGTCACCCAGGTAACGTTCTCTGAATTCAATAGTGGCGGGAGCAAGACCCTAACGAACGAAGTACGAATTTCAAGCAAAGCTGCAAGCGTGTCGCAAGATCTTGAGCCTGAATATGTCGCGGTATCAGGGGATAGCAAGACAGCATTTGTGATCCTTCAGGAGAACAATGCCATTGCCATCATAGATCTTGAAAAGAAAGCGCTAAGCGCAGTTCAGGGACTGGGATACAAAAATTACCTAATTCCTGGTAACGAGATTGACCCAAGCAATAAAGATAATGGCATCAATATTCGCAACGTCCCTGTTTATGGTGTGTTTATGCCAGACTCTGCGGATGCATATGAGTTTAACGGTAAGACCTATTTAGTTACTGCCAATGAGGGTGATGGTCGCGAGTATCTGACGGACGCGAACGATGCCGGCGATTGTGCGGCTCAAGGCGGTATCGATTTCGATGACGGTGATTGCTTTCATTATTTAGATGAAATTCGTATCAAGGATATCGCATCCACCGGAGCAAGCTTTGATGCAGACCTTGTTGGCCTTGCAGGCGCAGACTTCGAAGATAGTGATCAACTCGGTCGTTTAAAAGTAATGACCGACATGGGCGTTAGCGGCGCATGTGCATCTCTAGCGACAACGGGACAACCTGCCGCAGATTGCACTTATGAGGCGCTCTATTCTTACGGCGCGCGATCTTTCTCTATCTGGGATGGAGAATCGGGCGCGCTTCTCTACGATTCTGGCAGCGACTTTGAAGTCATCACCGCGAACCGCTTGGGTGAGAATTTCAATGCGAGCAACGACGATAACGAAGGCGACGATCGCTCTGACGATAAAGGCCCAGAGCCTGAGGCAATCGAGATTGGCGCAATCAACAATCGGGTTTACGCTTTCATTGGTCTTGAGCGTGTTGGCGGCATCATGGTTTACGACATCACGACCCCCGAATCAGCAAACTTTGTTCAATATATCAATGAACGCGATTTCGACATTGCCGATCCGGAAGCGGACTTGGCAGATGTGGGTGATCTTGGGCCAGAATCAATCAAATTTGTGTCTGAGGAAGATAGCCCAACGGGAGATGCGATGCTGATTGTTGGAAATGAAGTGAGCGGGACTACAACATTTTTTAGCATCGATATCGTCAAGCAATAGCGGTTAACAAACGCTACGTTGAGTATAACGGCACTTCGACTGTCAGCAGACGCCGGCAGCGAAGTGTCATACACTTCTCACCCGTTTAGTGTACAAGCTACACACTCCGTACTTTCCCTCCGTACATTCCCTGCGTACTTTCCCTTCACTGTTTTCGTCAGTTAGAAATTAAGTCTGCAAATCGTTAGACAGTACTGATTTCTCGGTTCGGGTCCTGCGCTTTTCACCTGTAACTGTCATCAAAGCTTCATCACGTATTCACCTAATCGATACATGACAACCCTAGCCTATTCTTGTCACTAAACAGGAGGAGAGCTGTCATGTCAGCAACACCCGTAAAAGTGCGAAGCGTTTTTATATCTGACGTACATTTAGGAACCAGTGCATGCCAAGCGAAGTACCTACTCGATATGCTCCAACGTATCGAATGCGAGCAGCTTTTCCTGGTTGGAGACATCGTTGATTTGCTTGCACTCAGAAAACGTGCCCAGTTTCCCGCGCTACATCAAGCTGTCATCGCGCGCATTGTCGCTATGGCGCAGGCCGGCGTTGACGTGGTGTACATTCCCGGTAATCACGATGCACTGATACGTCGCTTTAATGGACAAACCATCTGCTCGATTCGCGTCGCCAACCACAGTCATTACAAAAGCCTGGATGGACGAACGTTTTTGGTCAGTCACGGGGACGAGTTTGATACCTTACTTCAATGCGCACCGTGGCTGAATTGGCTAGGCGACATATCGCATGAGTTTTTACTGAAGATTAATACGCTAGTAAACGCGATTCGTCGAGGGATTGGAAAACCCTACTGGTCTCTTGCGCGCTCGGTCAAGAAGCGTATCGGCTCCGCGCAGGTCTTCATCGAAAAGTACGAAAAGCTGGCGGCGCATCGAGCCATTGAGCAGCAAGTAGATGGATTTATATGCGGGCACATCCATCACTGGCAAATGTGCTTCCATGGCGCTGCGCTGTATATGAATGACGGTGACTGGGTCGAGCATTGTTCCGTTCTATTTGAGACGAAACAAGGAGAGTTTCAACTATGGCATTGGGCAGACACACAAGAGCTATTGGTTGGCGAAACAGGTCTGTCTAAACCCGAACAAACGCCATCGCCGGCTTATGCCAGTATCGCTTCTCAGTAAACGCACAAACCACAACGCGCTGCATCATGGTTGCCGTTTAAGTCCTATTGATTTCACCCGAACGGCAACCAAGTCTTTGCTAATAAACGAACGTTATTTCGCATCCACCTTCGTCTTACGCGGTGCTTTGCGCTTCCGTGGTTTTGGCGCGGGCTTTCTCACGAGCGCTTCTAGTTCGTCCAGCGCTGCTCCTGAGAACACGGCGAGGTTTTGCATGCTTGGCAATGAGTCACGACAGCCGGTATACCCAAAGTTCAAAGAACCGTCATAGCTAAGGCAGGTAATATTCAGAGCACCACCATGTGCAATCAACGATACTGGATACATTGCTTCAAGCTTAGAGCCATTATAATAAAGCGTGTCTTTTGGTCCTGGGACATTGGAGATCGTGATGTTAAACGCGGGTCGCATGCGTCCGCCTAAACCGGTCAAGAGCTGCAGAGAATAAGGGGCCATCATTAACATCGTGTATTGCGTTAACGATGCTCTGGGCAAGCTTTGCAAATGCGCCTTCGCGATACGAGTTGACTCTTTTATGGTAGCGAGGCGTTTTAAAGGGTCCGCTTGATCGGTGGCTAAACTTGCGATCATAAAACTAATGGCTGTGCCTGTGCCATCGTCATCTGCAGGTCGGATATTGACAGGTATACCGGCCGTTAGCGGATGATCGGGAAGCGCTTCTTTTTCAAGCAAAAATTGCCGCAATGCAGTACCGCATAAGTAGAGCACGATGTCGTTCAGCGAAGCGTCGGCCGCTTCTGCAAGCGCTTTGATGCGATCAAGTGTGTACTGTTGAGTCGCAAAACGGCGAGCGGGTTGTACTCGACCATTGATGATCGAATTTGGTCCTACGAAGGGAGCAGCTAGCTCTTGTCGATCTTGGACCGATGAACTAACGAGCTTCGCTAAGGCTGTCACTAACTGTGGCGTGTTGGAAGCTTGCTCTTTTATCGCATCAATCGCCTGCTCGACCGCGCCTTGCCATGTGGGAATGCCCTCTGACTCCCCGCTTTTTTTCCGCTTCGGCGGCGCGATTGACCAAGGTGGCGCCATGTTGACGTCATCTGGCGAATCAGACAGCGTTCTCTGGAGCAGTCTTACTCCACTAATCCCGTCAATTAATGAATGATGCATTTTTGTATAGATTGCGAAGCGATCGTTCTCTAGCCCCTCAATAACGTGACACTCCCAGAGGGGACGCTTAAAGTCCATTCTGTTAGAGTGCAGCCGCGACACTAGGATACCAAGCTCACGTTCGCCACCCGGTTTTGGTAACGCCGAATGCCGAATATGGTAATCAAGGTCAATATCTTTATCGACGACCCATGACGGCGCGATCATTCGTCCAAGGCGGCTTGGCTTTGCGAGCTTCTTATTCCAAGGAGATACGAGACTCGAGGCCGCTTTCATTCGTGCAACATCATCGCGCAAAAAGGTTTCGGGAGCACCGTCTGGTAACGAAAAGATCTGCAAATTACCAACATGCATTGGCGTATCTTCAGAGTCCAACGCTAACCATGAGGCATCTAATACATTAATCTTATTTTCCTGACCCATGATAAGGGCTCCTTTGAATCTAAAAAATTACGCGCAACTTTAGCACAACCCGCGCGATAAACTGAGTTGGCATATCTGTTTTTTGTAAACAGTACAATTATTAACGGAAAATCCACGGTTCCGCTTCGTGAACCTAAATTTAAGACCACGCACTTTGCCTATATGGTAGTAATATGAGCTTGAGTAAAAACACTGAGACAAAACTCAATACAGGTAAAAAATTAGGAAATCGCCTATCGACGATTGACCAGTTTATCTTGTCTGAGTACACCCATATCTGGGATTGTTGCTGTGATCACGGTTTACTTGGGATGCGCCTTCTTGATCGGAAGGCTGCGCCTCACATTCACTTTGTCGATGTATCCCAAGCACTAATCGAACAAGTGAAGCACAAGTTGCAAACGCATCAAGCGACGAGCCCCATCGAAAGCAAATGGTATGCTCACTGTCTCGATGCGGCCACAATCGATATCTCGGCGTTGAATGGAAAACATCTGTTCGTGATCGCCGGCGTCGGCGGAGATCTAACTAGCGACATCGTAAGCGCACTTATACGAGGCATCGATGGCGGCCCCTCAAAGCTCGAAGTTGACTTTTTACTTTGTCCGATACGACACCATTACACTCTTCGTAGGGCGCTTAGACGTCTTGGCTGCAACTTAAAGCGCGAAGTCTTGGTCGAAGAGAATCGCCGTATTTATGAGGTGGTGCTCGTATCCTACCAAGCTGAAAACGGCTCAAGAAAGGACGGTGACAATGACAAAGCTCTCGATTTCGAAGGCGCGACCTGCGCATCAGCGGCGAGAGACAACGACCTGTTGGATAATCGCACCGCACAGGAAAGCGATTCGCTCCGCCCAATAAGCGAAACAGGTGAGGATATCTGGTGTCCAGTCGACATGAGACAAAAAGAGATCGCCTGCCGGTACTTGCATTCGCTCATTCAGCATTACGCGCGAATGGCCGAGTCTGGCTCCGAAGACGCCCTCCAAAAACTCAAGGCATATCAAGGGATTGCGATTCACGAGCGATACTAAAAAACGTTATTAATCTGATCGAGTGATGCCACTCTCACCTGCTCTGTTTCGCTGAATAGCTGTTGTCTGAGTACGTTGATTTCGTTTAGCTGTGATTCTTTGTCCAGCCCGGTGTTTCCGATGATCGCATCCCGTTTAACGCTGTAGTCATTATATCTACTCGTCCACTTGGCACGCTCTGCATCCAGTTCTGAAAGTCTTTGAGCCGCTGGCTCGCCCACCGTAGAAACACGCTGAACATAAAGTGCTTCAGGGTCAGATTCGGATGCGCTCTGCGTAGCCTCCCTAAGCAAAGCCACGGGGTTTGCCGACTGACGGCTCTCTATAAACGCTCTGGGCATCTGAGAATCAAGGATTTTCAGCGATGCTTGTTTCTGCGAAGGGCTCAGCGCAGGGTCAGCGTTAATCTGAAGTTTTTGTAGCATATAGTCGTCGTATTGTTCGCGCTCCGAGTAAAAGGCCTCATGCAACTCAACGCTTAAATGTTCTTGGCGGAGTTGCTTTACCAGCTCCAAGCGCTCTTTGACGAGTGACAGATACTCGCCACCGAGGCTTACTTGCTGACCTGTTGCTGAAAACGAAGCGATTTTCTCTGAAAATGCCGCCTCTAAATCATAAACTGCCGCCTTGTAATCGACATAATCCGCAAGTGCTTTGAGCGCTTGAGTAAGCGCGGGATCTTCAAGTTTGTAGTTTAAGTATTCTTCGATGCGAGCGAGAACAACATCGAGCTCTTCTTCTTCGATCGCAGAAAAGAAAAAATCAAACACGTCCTTAATATCAGAAGAAATCCGCAGATTTCCCTGTTCGTCAACGGCCAAATCTCTATCGAAGTAAATACCTTTCAGCGAACTAACAAGTGCGCCGTGGCGAGAGGTGTAAGGTAATTGCGATGATTGATCGTCATGGGGTATTTTTATCGGCTCGCTCGACGATAGATCTTTGGTTACGGTCAAGATATCGGAACGATTCTCAACTACATCAACAGCAGGAGGTTTGCTCCAATGCCATACGGCAAGGCAACTAAAAACGACGACACTGATGGCCATCACTGCGGATGTGCGTTTAAGCATAGGTTGATGCCTGGTAAGATCAATTACAAAATAAAGGAGGGCAACAGCCCCCCCTCTAACGTTCAGCTTACAAGCCTGCGGCCTTTAAGCGACGTGCATGATTCTCAAAGAGAACCACTGGGTCAACTTCAAACAAATTAGACAGCCCGAAGAACAAGTTCACGCCATCAAGGTGGTTGAGGTTGTAATCTGTAGAAATAACATCACCCCAATTCTGTTGACATTGTCCCACTAAACCGTCGTTTTCCTGGCCAATCATCGTAGCACCAGTAAACAGTAAAAATGGATCAGAGATATCTAATGCGTTTGTGGCAATCCAATCGCCACCCCAGGAATAGTAACGAATGCCATTAACAACGCTCGCGCCTTCGCCACAGTAACTTGTGGGACGTCCTGCTGGGAATAGGTTATTGAACTGCTCCGCACCCGGTGTGGTAAGGAATGTCACTGCACCTAGCGCGTCTTGCGCGTAGTCTGGGTTACCTGAAAGTGCATCGATAATGTTACCCAAGAAATTCAGGGCACCTTCGATCAGCGCTTCCGTGCCACCACCGACCGGAACGATACCGCGCGCCGCATCAGCAAAACCGGAACCGCTATTTGCACCATTGACAGATGTAACCGACGCAACCAAATCTGGGCGAACGCCAGCAACATAACGGCTTGTTGGTGAACCAAGACTATGGCCAATCAAGTTGAACTTTTGAGCCCCGGTAATCGCCTTGAGTTCCTCAAGATATGCAAGCAGCTGCTCGCCGCGTACATAACCATCTTCCCAAGATGTGACATTAGGGATATAGACCTTTGCGCCACGCTCTTCTAGTTCGCTTTTAACGCCATAAAAGTAATCGATACCGAGAATGCTATCAAAGCCGGAAAGACCATGAACAAGCACGATTGGGTTTTGTGTTTTGTAAGCCGTGCAATCCTGCCACCACCAACAAAACGCGTTTGCGGCTGCACTCTGCATGAGCAAGCCTGTAAATAAAATACTACTGAAAAAGGTTTTACTTTTAATCCATTGCATCATCGTATGCCTTTTATTTTTATTGCTATCGATGCACAACATTCGGTACTGCGGAATGACTGCTTGTACGTGAGCGCATTATGTTAGCTTTGTGGCGAAATTCGACATTGGATGTTCGTCGCATTTTTTAAATTTAGGAGGAAATAACTGGTATTGATTGTTTGGATATTGCCGCTGTAAAGAGTTTGGAGCGGCTTAAGAAATAGGCTTATATATGCGCCTATCGACAGAGTCCAACGCAAAAGGGCGCATGAAAATGCGCCCTTAAACCTACTCGATTGTTAACAGTGTTAGCGTCTAGTTGCTACGAGCCGGTCGCACTTTAAGAATGGCGTCTACGCGGTTTCGTATCTCACGATATTTATCTGCGTCGTCAATTAACGCGTCTAAATCGGGCTCTTCAAACATATCCTTGAGCGCCTTCTTGCTCTCTTCCTTTTTTACGAGCTTTGGAAACATTTGCTCTACACAGCGCAACATCACCTCAGGAGAGACGGATGCACCGGGCGACGCGCCAAGCAAGGTGCCATAGGTCTGATCCTCATTAACGATGATTTCGGTACCCATTTGAAGGTCACCGTCTTTGATAATCTGTACCCTTTGACCTGCCTGCGAAACTTGCCAATCAAAACGGGTACTTAATCCAGGCGCAAACTCCTCCAAAGTTTCAAGCATCGCGCTTTTTCCTTTGAATGTTTCTTTAAACAAGTAGGAAACCAGCGGGAAATGCTCTTTCGCAACATTTAGCAGGTTTGGAATATCGTGAAGGTGAATCATACGAATAAACTCGATAATCCCCCTTCCCTTTTCCAAGATCGGTGAAAACGTCGCAAAGGGCCCAAACAGTAGATAATGCTTGCCATCAGCAGCGCGTAAATCTAGATGAGGAACAGACATTGGTGGCGCACCAACGGCGGCCTTGCCATACGTTTTAGCGTCATATTCTTTGGCTGTTTTTTCATCGATCTCAGTGAGAAGGAAGCGGCCCCCAACGGGGAAACCGGAGAAGCGTCGAGCCATAGGTAAATGGCTTGCTTTTAAGATTGGAAAGGCCCCGCCACCGGCACCGACGAACAGCTTGTCTGCGCGAAACTGGACGTCTTTATCTCCCTGCTTACACTCGATTAACCATGTGCCAGAAGGGCTTTTATGAACACGGCCAACGTGCGTATTGTATTCGAAATTGACGCCCTGCTCGTTTTTCATATACGCGGCAAGCTCTCGCGTGATGGCTTCAAAGTTTACGTCAGTGCCATGGTCAACCATGGTTGCCGCCATTTTCTGATCGCGCGGTCGGCCATCCATTGCAAGCGGCAGCCATTCTTTGATTTTGTCGAAATCTTCAGATAGCTCCATTTCGTCGAAAAAATGGTGACTTGCCATCTCCTTATACCGCATATGCAAAAGGCTAATGCTGTCTTCGTTAACGAGAGTGCAGTGTTTCGTAGGGTTAATTATGGTTGAGGGATCTTTAACGATGCCCTTTTCTACAAGATAAGCCCAATACTGTTTAGCCACGTTGAATTGCGCGTGGATGGTCAACGCCTTTTCAACGCTAATCACCTCTTCATCAACCGGTGTGTAGTTGAGTTCGCAGTTTGCCTCGTGGCCCGTTCCTGCGTTGTTAAACACACTTGAATTACTGCCCGCGGCCTGATCAAGGCGTTCTATGACAGTAATCTTCAGATTTGGGTCGATTGTCTTGGCAATATTGGCGAAGGTGACGCCCATAATGCCAGCCCCAATGATGACAACATCCATTATTTGATTCCTTTTGAGAAAATCGCTGCACTCAGAGATGGGAGCGCTTTTGCTTTAAACCTTTGACAGGCGAATTTTAGCACCTATTTGCATTCAGGCGATCATTAATGCTTATAACTGTAAGCTAATTTTCAGGATCACCCATATGCATTCGTATGTCTTACGTACCATGCCGAATGCAGGATTAATTCATCGCAGGCTTGGTGCTGTCCAAAAATCATAAATAACGTCTTATTTTCAGCATTCCTCGCTCACTTGTTTCGGCTTAGAGTCATATGCTTCAAAAACGTAGTGGTACACAGTATGAAGCGAAATCCAGCAGTTTGCGTCATAGGCGCGGGTATGACCGGCATTTTGATGGTAAAAAAGTTACGCGATATTGGCATAACCGATATTGTGGTCTTCGAGAAGAAAGATGAGATTGGCGGTACCTGGAGGGAAAATACCTACCCGGGTGTTGCCTGTGATGTGCCTTCACACATGTATACCTATTCCTTTGAGCCGAACCCTAACTGGAGCAACTTCTTCGCTCGTGGTCCAGAGATAAAAGCGTATTTTGAACACGTAACCGACAAATATGATATTCGGCAGCACATTCATTTCAATGAAGCGGTATCGGACGCCGTTTATGACGCTGGTAAATGGTATGTAAAAACGGTTCAGAATAAGGACTACGTTTTTGACTTCGTGATTTCTGCTACGGGGATTCTTCATCATCCCGCCTACCCTGAGATCGAGGGTTTGGACACTTTCGAAGGCAGTACATTTCATACTGCGGAATGGGACCATTCGGTAAACACTGGAAGCGGATCGCGCGTTGGGATTATCGGTACAGGATCAACAGCGGCGCAGGCTATCCCTGAGCTCGTAAACAGTGGCGCAGAGGTCACGGTTTTTCAACGAACACCGCAGTGGGTATTGCCGCTCAAGGACTTCAACATTAGCGACAAAGCTAAGCGTCTTTTCAATCGCTTCGGGTTTATCCACAGGTTTATGCGCCGCTTCGCGATCTTCTTTATGGAGCATATGTTTACCAAAGCGGTCACAGGTCATCCCATCCAAAAGAAAATTCTAGAATGGGCGTGCAAGTCGAATCTTAGATTAAGCATTAAAAACAAAGCGTTGCGAGACAAACTTAGACCAAATTATCAAGTAGGTTGTAAGCGCGTCATTGTGAACACCACTTTTTATCCAGCCATCCAAAAAGACAACGCCCATCTTGTTACGGAGCGCATCGACCGGATTACGCCCGCAGGTGTACTCACAACAGATGGCGTTTTGCATAAGCTCGATGTTTTGGTTCTATCAACCGGTTTTAAACCATTAAGCTTTATGCGCCCTATGAACATGACGGGGAAAGATGGTCTCCATATTAATGATGCGTGGGCGCATTCTGTGAAAGCGTATCGATCGATGCTTTTACCCCACTTCCCTAACTTCTTTCTTATGCTTGGTCCCAATACGCCAATCGGTAACTTCTCTGTGATCGCAATGAGCGAGGTTCAAGGCGATTATGTTTTGAAGCTCATCAATAAATGGCGCGAAAACGAGTTTGACGAGCTTGAGCCAAAACCCGAAGCGATCACACGATTTAATGACTACGTAAAACGGGGGCTTAAAGGAACGGCATGGGTTGGTGGTTGTCAAAGCTGGTACCTCGATGCGGATGGTGATCCGATTCTTTGGCCCTACACTTGGGCAAAATGGGTCGAGGAAATGGCAGAGCCTAATATGGCGGACTTAGATGCCGTTCAATTTTCTGCTCAGCAGCAATCGAACGTCGCGTAATTCAACAAAAACGTTTAAAGGAGCGCATGCGCATTGCGCGGCACTGACAGGGGTGGGTTCGATCAGATTATTGATCAACGCGCTTAAGCCTCTAGCAAACTATGCTGTACACGGTGCAACAATGGGGCTGCATTAATGGGGCTTCATTCAAACATTGAGCCGATTGACTCCACCACTGGACCTTGAAAGATCAGCAAACGGTCTTTCCTAGGCCTTGCCGGATAGCGTGTGTTTTCTTAGCACGCTCTGATGTTAACCGTGCAGATTGCAAAGTCTTCGATAATTTTGAAACCACTGCGCCGTCAAAACAATCCATCTTATTAAAAATAAAGATAACAAATCGTAAGTTTATTCTTTGATGTTTTAAGGCTAAGGTTTTCGACCGTTCAAGTGCGATTTATTTTGTGACCTAGCGCACTTTTAATTTGTAACTATACTTAGAACAAATTTTGTTCGGGCTCCTACAATGCATCTACTCAAATGGGCAATTCTTCTAGCCCTGTTCTGGCTTTTATTGTCAGGTATTTATCAGCCTTTGATCATTGGGTTTGGCGTATTTTCAGTGCTACTCGTGTTATTTGTACTCAAAAGAATGGATCAAACCGACTCTGAGCCTAAGCCAGTTGCCTCTGGTGCGCGTATCTCTCGTTACTTTGTTTGGCTGACAGGCCAAATAATTGCCTCTAGTGTTCATGTTACAAAGTTGGTTTGGGGCAACCCCAAGAATCTAAGCCCGTCACTTGCAAAGGTTTCAGTCGCGCAAGTACCAGATAAAGTCCGCGTACTCTACGCAAACTCCATCACTCTAACGCCAGGAACGCTAAGCGTGGATCTTGAAGACGACGAAATTACTGTCCATGCTCTGCAAAGCGCGTCAATCGGTGAGCTCAAAGAGGGTGACATGGAGAACAAGATAACGTCAATTTGGGGTAAGAAGGAATCTTAACTATGACCTTAATGGCTGCAATATGCATTGCGATACTCGTCGTCATGGGTTTAGCGCTTGCCCGTGCGTTTAGCGCTCCAACAGTCTATGACCGAATTCTTGGCGTTAATATGTTTGGCACGAAGACGGTGCTCTTCATCGCAGCGGTAGGCTTTTTAAATGGTCGGCCAGATTTTTTGGATATTGCTATTGTTTATGCGCTCATCAACTTCATCGGCATGGTGGCGGTTTTGAGGTTTTTTGAATACACCGCGACACTCGATTAAAACAACAAATAAATTAGGGACTTGGCTTGATCGCTTTAGATATAGTTAGTGGCGCCTTTTTAGTAATTGGCGTTTTTTTCGGATTGACCGGCGCCGTCGGGTTATTTCGTTTTCCGGACTTTTTTACTCGGGTTCATGCTGCGAGCGTGACGGATTCCGTATCTGCGATTTTCATTCTTTTTGGTCTGGCATTACAGTCTGGACTCACATTGGTTACCGTCAAACTTGCATTCATACTGCTCTTTCTGCTCTTAACCGCACCTACTGCGTCACACGCCCTTGCCAAATCTGCACGCCATGGTGGTCTACTGAGCATCGCCGAGAAAACGCATGGAAACTCTAAGGAGAGAGATTAATGGAATTATTGATTGATCTCGTCTTGCTAGGAATGCTTGCGCTCACGGCCATTAGAATTATCTTTTTAAAAGATCTGTTTGCGGTAGTGATGCTATTTGGTATCTACAGTTTTCTTTCTGCGCTTATTTTTGTCAGTCTCGACGCGGTCGACGTGGCCTTTACGGAAGCTGCGGTGGGGGCAGGAATATCCACAGTACTCATGCTTTCAACGCTGGCTCTGACGGGCCGGACTGAGAAAACAAATTCGCAATCTTCATTTTTACCATTGGTAGTAGTTTTGGTAACAGGCGCTGTGCTGATTTATGGCACCGTCGACATGCCTCCATTTGGTCATGCAGACAATCCGGTGCATGAGCATGTCGCGCCACGCTACATCGAGCAGTCTCCGCAAGAAGTCGGGTTACCAAACATGGTGACATCAGTCTTGGCGAGCTACCGAGGCTTCGACACTTTAGGCGAAACTGTTGTGGTCTTCGCCGCCATGATTGGCGTGCTTTCCCTGCTGGCAGTAAAACGGGAAGAAAAGGCCCCCGAAGCTGGCCTTGTCTCACATACGGTGTTGCGTGTTGTCGCGAAAATTTGCATTCCATTGATTATATTGTTCGCACTTTACGTGCAATTTCACGGAGATTTCGGCCCTGGCGGTGGATTTCAGGCTGGCGTAATCGCCGCAGCTGCGTTCATCCTGTACGCACTTGTGTTTGGTCTTCGCATGTCCTTCCACGTCGTTAGCCCTCAGTTTCTAAAGCTGCTAGCGCCATTAGGCGTTCTGCTATACGCGTCTGTTGGCTTGGTTAGCATGGCAAAAGGCGGCAACTTTCTAGACTATAACGTGCTTGCTAATGACCCGGTCGCAGGTCAGCACATTGGTATTATAGTGATAGAGCTAGGAGTCGGTATCACCGTTTTTGCCGTGATGTTAAGTATTTTTTATGCGTTCGCGAGCCAAGCAGAGAGGTCGAACATTCAATGAACCTTTTGTTTGATCACTACAACTATTGGATCGTAATTTTTTTGATGATGTCAGGGTTTTACATCGTCATCTCGGCCAACAATCTCGTTAAAAAAGTTGTTGGTTTAAACGTGTTCCAGACTTCTGTCTTTATGCTTTACATTTCAATGGGAAAAGTCTCTGGAGGCTCAGCCCCTATTGTTGCCGAGGGGATCGAGGTCTATTCGAACCCCTTGCCGCATGTACTGATACTCACTGCCATCGTGGTGGGCGTAGCTACTACTTCAGTAGGCCTTTCTTTGATTGTCCGCATCAAGCGCGCTTATGGAACAGTCGAGGAGAATGAATTTCAAGACAAGGATGACGTCATCTAATGGTCGCAGAACACCTTCCTATACTTCCCGTCCTTATTCCCCTTTTAGCGGCGCCAATTGCGATACTTGTAGGACGTTCATCGCTCGCTTGGCTGCTCTCTACTAGTGCGAGTATCGCCGCATTTTTTGTCGCGATTGGCCTATTGGAGTTGACGCTGGCGAATGGAGCGATTCGTTATGCATTGGGTGGCTGGAGCCCACCTTGGGGCATAGAGATGCGTATCGATGTCGCCAGTGCATTTGTGTTACTCGCCGTATCCGGTATTTCTAGCTTGGTGCTCATCTATGCACGCGCTAGCATTGAAAAGGAAATCAAAGAAGGGCAACACACGCTTTATTACACGGCGCACTTGCTATGTCTTGCAGGCCTTTCCGGGATACTGATCACCGGTGACGCGTTTAACCTTTTCGTATTCCTTGAAATTTCTTCTCTCGCGACCTACACCCTCGTGAGCTTAGCCTCTGATAGGCGATGCCTGACTGCCGCATTTCGGTACTTGGTGATGGGTACAATTGGCGCGACCTTCATACTGATCGGCGTAGGCATGCTGTATATGAAGACGGGAACACTTAACATGCTGGATCTTGGAGATCGTCTTCAAGCAATCGAGACCAGTCGTACCGTCAATACCGGGCTTGCCTTCATCATGGTTGGCGTCGGTATTAAACTCGCTCTCTTTCCTTTGCATATGTGGCTTCCTGGCGCGTATACCCATGCCCCTTCTGCGGTTACCGCGTTCTTGGCTGGAACAGCGACAAAAGTAGCTGTTTACGTCATGATCCGCTTTATATACACCGTGTTTGGCGCGGAGCATGTTTTTGAAGAAATGAGTATGAGTATCATTCTACTCGCTCTTGCG
>NZ_LWFT01000671.1:0-2517 GCF_001635105.1 Oleiphilus sp. HI0079 | reverse complement strand
GAAAACTTTTTGCACTGCCCTGCTCTCCCACAATCTCAAGCAAACAATATTCTGTATCTGCTTTCAAAACATCCAGAATGAATACTATGATCAAATCTCTGTATTTTTTATCGACGGGAGCATATTTCCATAGTTCATCAATGGAACCTCCCTCTTTTGGAACTGGCAAAGCTTCCATAGTACTGAGCCGCTTGAATACAAATGGACAATCGTCAACAAATTTATATCCAGTACCATCAGTCATTATTTCGATAACCTGCCTCTGATCATTGCAGAGGTCTACGAAATATCGTCCATTCTCAGCGGCCACACGCAGAGCCAATTTGCGGGTCTTAGCGTACATGGCCATGATCTTGAATACTGTTAATAACTCGCGTACCTCGTCGTGCGAAGGCAATGCTCCATACTCGTCATAATATCGAAACTCTAAATACTCCCTAAAGCTCTTAGATTCGATTAGAAATAGCTCCTGCGTATTTTTGGACGGTATCATGCACAGTGCGTAGTCCTTTCCATCATCGCCTTTGAATACTTCAACATCTGCTTTCAGCTTATCTATAAAATCTTGACTTCTCTTACCCATTTCCTACCCTCCAATCATCAAGTGAAACAACAGCCATATCCCCCAGAGATGCAGACTGAATATGTTTTCCCCACCATGCCATTAACTCCCTTCTTTCGACCTCATACTTCGCTCTGTTGTAGGCTGCCTTAACCTCATTATTTTCTGCGTGTGCTAACGATTGCTCGATAACTTCTGATCGAAATTTTCCACTCTCATACAACGTTGTACTGGACAATGCTCGCATCCCATGAGCCACCATTCGATCTTTGTAGCCCATACGTTTTAACGCGGTGTTCGCGGCTTCGCTGTTCACATGGGTTCTAGGGTTTCTATAGCCCGGAAAGAGATATTCACGATTAGTGTTTAGGTCTTTGATTTCTCGTAACAGAGCGATTACCTCATCACTCAGATAAACTGTATGCTCTTTCTTCATTTTCATTTTTTCTGCCGGAATTACCCACTCACGGCTCTCTATGTCAATCTCATCCCAACGTGCTGTTGCGGCTTCTTTTGGGCGAGTCATGGTATGTAATTGCCATAGTATTAACAGACGGGTTAGTGGCCTGATGTTGGCGTTCGAAAGTGTTTCTAGAAAATCTGGCAATTCCTTGCAGGGTATCGTCGGCGAATGCCGCACATTAGGGCTTGGGAATAACTTGGAAATGTCGGCCAGATGGTTAAATGGAATGATTCTACGAATAAATGCATAGCGCATTACTTCGTTGATAAAAGTACTTAGACGTTTGACCGTCTCCAGTTTGCCTTCATTCACCAGAGGTCTAAGAGTTAGCTCAACATCTCTGACATCAATTTTACTTAAAGGTATATCACCAAGCTTTGCCAAGAGATGTTTGTCAAAACGCAACTGCATCGTGTCAGCGGTTTCTTTTTTGACTTTCAAGCGCTTGGATTCAATTAGCTCATTAGCCACAACAGCTAAGGTATTCTTTCGTTCTTTTAGATTCTCCCTTTTCTGCTCTTCTCGGTGAGCCTTAGGGTCGATATCTTGTGCTAACAAAGACCTGCAATTTGCAGCCTCTAATCGCGCACCGGCCAGAGTTAGATCAGGATATCGCCCCAAACTCATATTGGCTCGACGCCCGCAGAATGGTCTTGCATATACAAGCTGCCACCACTTGGTCCCTGTTGGTTCATGCTTCAGATAAAGGCCATTTCCGTCAGCATAAGCCTTTACTTTCTCTTTTGGTTTCAGACTATTAATCTTCGTGTTTGTTAGGGGAACTACACCTCTTGCCATCACATACCTCAATCAATTTAATGAACACAGGTAGCAATGCTAACGCCAAAACATAGCTATAAAAACAGCCATAAAAACGCTCAACCAACTGATATAAAAGGATATTTTTACCCATAAAGCACCATGATATGGCATGAAACACCACAGAAAAAATTGTGAACTTTTGTGAAATTTATTTTTCCGAGAACGGCTTTTTCCGATATACCCCGAAGTGCCTTCGCATTACTTCTGACGTAACTAAAACGCTGGGCTGGTATGGAATGCTATGGAGTCATATGACTACTGAATAAGGACTAACTAACTGATAAATATCAATAACTGGGGTCTTATGGAGGTATATGAAAGAGTTAAATGGTGCCGAGGGCCGGAATCGAACCGGCACGGCCTATTCGGCCGGCAGATTTTAAGTCTGCTGTGTCTACCAATTTCACCACCCCGGCAGGAGTGCTCACCAACGGTGAGAAAATGGAGGCGCGAGCCGGAGTCGAACCGGCCTACGTGGATTTGCAATCCAGTGCATAACCGCTTTGCTATCGCGCCATCTTGTGCAAGGTGTTTAAGTGCCTTCGATGAACATGGATTGCTACATCCAGTGCACTCTTTACCTTTGGTCGTACTATCGTACTCAGCGCTTTGCTATCGCGCCATCTTGTGCAAGGTGTTTAAGTGCCTTCGATGAACATGGATTGCTACA
>NZ_LWFT01000670.1:0-4891 GCF_001635105.1 Oleiphilus sp. HI0079 | reverse complement strand
TATACCAAGACTCTATAATCACTCACTCTGATAGCTAAAAAGATTTCTATACTTTATGTAGGCGTTTTTGCTAACTTAGTAGTTGTGCAATTAGTAAGCAGTCAGCTGCACAAAAAGTTTGTTATTTATCGCTCTAACAATAATCCAACCAAAGGAGTTCGAAACCCTCGTGCTAACTCTCACCCGCTGAGTAAAGCACCTAAGGCGTCAAACGCCAACATACAAGACACTTTCGATGCAAATAAACGTTTGCTCGCAAGTCACAGTAGAATGACAAAGAGGTTCGACTAAATGAAAAGACAGAAAAGAAACCCGATGCATCGCGCTTACAACCGCGGTTATCTTGCAGGTATTTCTGGAAAATCAAAATCACTCTGTGCTGCTTATTCTGAGGATGCCCAACAAGATTGGCTAAACGGCTGGCGAAACGGTCGTGAAGACAATTGGGACGGTCTCACTGGCGTCTCCGGCATCCATCGACTACCTACCATTTAGACTCTAGGATATTTTTTCAAGCTGGGGACAACAGTGCCTCAAATACAAGCCCGCTACAGCGGGCTTTTTTTGTTTAACTATACTCCAAAGCGAATAGCCTCAACGCAATCACGCACCAACTTCGGCCCTTTATATATCAACCCGCTATAAATCTGAACAAGTGACGCTCCTGCTTTGATTTTTTGCACGGCGTGCTCGCCCTCGGTGATTCCGCCAACACCAATAATTGGAATCTTTCCGCCCAGCTCGCTGGAGAATCGCCCGATCACGTGATTAGATTTGTCTAAAAGCGGTGCACCACTTAAACCACCGGCTTCGTTTGCATAAGGGCTTCCAACAACATTTGTGCGATCAAGTGTCGTATTACCTGCGATCACCCCGTCGAGCTCAAACTCAAGCAAACTAGCTGACACCAAACCTATTTCATCATCATTCATGTCCGGCGCGACTTTCACAGCCACTGGAACGTAACGCTTGTACTCATTTTGAAGGCGAAGCTGCTCAGTCTTTAACGCATCTAGCAGCTGCTTTAAAGAGTCTCCAAACTGAAGCGACCTGAGTCCCGGCGTATTCGGTGATGAAACATTGACCGAAATATAATCTGCATTCGGATACGCTTTGCGCAAACCAATCAAATAATCGTCGTTTGCCTTTTCGACCGGCGTATCGAAGTTCTTGCCTATGTTAATTCCAAGGGGGCCAGTAAAGTTCCTTTTTGCCGCCTTAGCTAGTAAATTGTCGATGCCCTTATTGTTAAATCCCATTCTGTTTATAATTGCCTGCTGCTCTTTTAGGCGAAACATTCGCGGTTTTGGGTTACCAGGTTGCGGACGTGGCGTAACGGTGCCGACCTCAATAAAGCCAAACCCCATCGCAGCCAAGCCGTCTATGTGCTCAGCGTTCTTATCCAAGCCTGCAGCTAATCCGACTCGATTAGGGAACTCTATCCCCATGATGGTCACCGGGTCTAACGCAATTTCGGGCATAAAAGGACTCACGAGTCCTAGCCGATTTAAAGCACTCAGCCAGTCTAGAGACAAATCGTGTGAGGTTTCAGGAGGAAGAGAAAAAAGCGCCGCACGGAGCAAAGAATAAGACATAAAAAACCTCGCAAATGATAGTGCGCGTAGTATAACGACTTTGAAACCACTGTCGAAGAAAAGCGAAAAACTCAAGCAATTTATTTTGCGCCTAAGCAAAAAATACCATTGACAATTACGCTCTGTGCGACCCTGAAATTTTACCCACATTTTCTGTGGATAACTCTGTTAGCATCTCGTGTTCATAACGCTAGAGACAAGCAATAAAGCGACCTTAAACAAATTGATCATTTTTTAACCAATTAAAAACACTATATTTTTCAGATACTTACAAAGCTATTTGCTTGTTCAATAATCATTCAGCTCAAACGCTATAGATCCGACACCGACATCGACCTTGTGTACAATAAAGTCAAGAAACTGTCATAACAGCGCAGATCAGACGCTATGCTTTAGCGCGGCAATCTGATCTCTGAGCGCCGCTGCCCGCTCAAAATCAAGCTCTTTCGCGGCTTTGTACATGTCATCCTCAAGCGCCTTAATAGACTTCAAAGCATCCTTGCCGCCAACATAGGATGGGGTATCTTCGGCGACTTTCTGACGCCCTTTTCTTCCCCGACCGGGCACGACCATCGCACCCTCCATAATGTCACCGATCGATTTGTTTAGCGCCTGCGGAGTAAGACCGTTTTCTAGATTGTGGTGTTCTTGCTTTTCGCGACGACGCTTTGTCTCTTCCATGGCTCTTTCCATCGAGCCAGTCACTCTATCGGCGTACAAGATTGCACGCCCTTCCAGGTTTCGCGCGGCACGGCCTATTGTTTGGATTAGAGAGCGATCAGAACGCAAGAACCCCTCCTTATCAGCATCAAGAATAGCCACTAAAGCGACCTCAGGCATATCAAGGCCCTCCCTCAACAGGTTGATGCCGACCAATACATCAAACACGCCTTTTCTTAAGTCCTGAATAATCTCAACCCGCTCTACGGTATCTATATCAGAATGTAGATATCGAACCTGCACGCCGTGCTCCATTAGATAGTCCGTCAAGTCTTCCGCCATACGCTTAGTCAGCGTCGTTACCAGAACCCGCTCCTCCTTCGCGACGGCCTGACGAATTTCTTCTAGCAAATCATCAACCTGAGTTGTTGCTGGTCGAACTTCGATCAAAGGATCAAGTAAGCCTGTCGGACGCACCACCTGCTCAACAACTTGTCCCGCATGCTCTGCTTCGTATTTTGAAGGCGTTGCGGAGACAAACACCATCTGAGGTGCAATTGACTCCCACTCATCAAAACGCATCGGCCGGTTATCCAACGCACTAGGAAGCCTAAAGCCATATTCCACTAGAGTCTCTTTTCTAGATCTATCACCTTTATACATCGCGCCAATCTGGGGCACAGTGACATGCGACTCGTCGATAACCATTAATGCGTCATCGGGTAAATAGTCGAATAACGTTGGAGGGGGCGCGCCAGAAGGCCGACCAGAAAGATAGCGCGAGTAATTTTCAATACCATTGCAATAACCCAACTCAACCATCATTTCGGTATCGTATCGAGTTCGCTCTTCAAGGCGCTGCGCCTCAACGAGTTTATTATTGTCTCTCAATTGCTTTAAGCGTTCTTTCAACTCCTCTTTGATTGCGTCAACCGCTTCAAGAATCGTTTGCCTCGGCGTCACATAATGCGACTTAGGGTAAATTGTAATTCGCGGAAGCTTGCGCAGCACTTCCCCGGTTAACGGATCAAACTCACTAAGTTGCTCAACCTCATCGTCAAATAACTCGATGCGAACTGCATCGCGCTCAGACTCTGCGGGGAAGACATCGATCACATCACCACGAACGCGATACGTTGCACGCTGAAGCTCCATATCATTGCGGGTATATTGAAGCTCAGCAAGGCGCTTCAATATCGCGCGCTGATCTGTTTGCTCGCCCCGATCTAGGTGCAGCATCATCTTCAAGTATGATGCAGGGTCGCCCAACCCGTAAATTGCCGATACAGTAGCAACAATAATGGTATCAGAGCGCTCCATTAATGCTTTCGTCGCAGAAAGGCGCATTTGCTCAATATGGTCGTTTACTGAAGCATCCTTTTCTATGAACGTATCTGACGATGGGACATAGGCTTCTGGCTGGTAATAGTCATAGTAGGACACAAAATATTCGACAGAGTTTTCGGGAAAGAACTCCTTAAACTCACCATATAATTGTGCTGCGAGCGTTTTGTTGTGCGCCATAATGATGGTGGGTCGCTGAACTTGCTCGATCACATTAGCGATAGTGAATGTTTTTCCCGAGCCGGTAACACCCAGCAAGGTTTGATGCATAAGGCCATCATTTAAACCTTCAACAAGGCCAGATATCGCGGTCGGTTGATCGCCTGCGGGTTTAAAGGCCGATGAGACCTTAAATTCCTTTTTCTTCATATTTCGGATTTACGTATGCAGTGTTAAACTTAGCGCGCTAGAGCACCCCGAACGGGGTGATCGCAATAAAAAAGCTATTTGGTTCTCTTCGCCCATGCTAACAAATATTCGCTACTTACTCGCGAAATAAATAAAGCTGAGCACACAAAGAGATCACAACATTTAATGAGTTGAGGCATTCATCTTGGAACCGTCATTATCCAATCGCGTTCAAAATATAAAACCTTCACCCACCCTCGCCGTAACGAACAAAGCAAACGAGTTGCGCGCAGCCGGTAAAGATATTATCGGTCTAGGCGCGGGCGAACCTGATTTCGATACTCCCCAGCACATTAAAGATGCGGCTATTGAAGCAATCGCCCAAGGCAAGACAAAGTATACGGCTGTCGACGGCACACCCGACCTTAAGAACGCGATCATTGAGAAATTTAAGAACGATAATGGGCTGGCATACGAAGCGAATCAAATACTCGTTTCAAGCGGCGGCAAGCAAAGTTTTTTCAACTTAGCCCTTGCCTTACTTGATCCTGGCGATGAAGTGATTATTCCTGCTCCTTACTGGGTCTCATACCCTGACATGGTGATTGTCGCGGAAGGCAAGCCAGTCGTTATCAATGGCGGACCAGAGCAACATTTCAAGATCACCGCAGCACAACTTGAAGACGCGATCACAGACAAGACAAAACTGTTTGTTATCAATAGCCCGTCTAATCCGACTGGCATGGCTTACACACGTCAAGAGCTCAAAGAGATCGCTGACGTATTGTTACAGCACCCGCACGTCATGATTGCAACAGATGACATGTACGAGCATATTCTTTGGACCGACGAAGGATTCAACAACATATTAAATGTTTGTCCTGAGCTCTATGATCGAACATTTGTCCTAAACGGGGTTTCAAAGGCTTATAGCATGACGGGTT
>NZ_LWFT01000669.1:0-4655 GCF_001635105.1 Oleiphilus sp. HI0079 | reverse complement strand
GCAGAATGCTTTTGTTGAAAGCTTCAATGGGAAGTTTAGAGACGCTTGCTTGAACCAACATTGGTTCCGAACGTTACAAGAAGCACGATATGAAATTGATCTGTGGCAGCAGCACTACAATCATGAACGGCCACATAGCTCGCTTAATTATTTAACACCGGTAGCCTTCGCGAAGAAGGTTGCATAATATGGAATTTCTCATTGATGGAGTGGTACTAATCAAGGGGAAAGGTCAGACCCAATGAACCAGGTACGGCGGCTGCACCACCAATTAAAACGTTTGCACCCGTAACCAGAGCTACAAAAGATATTGCATAGAGAGTGTACTTAAGAATTGATTCCATTCCGATTCCCTAGTTGTTGATATTCTTAAAGAACATAACGCCGCCAGCAGCGGCCGAGTGAAACGAGGTCCAGCGACCGCAGGGAGCGATGCTGGCTGGCCTGGTTATATGCGAACGACCACAGTTTTACCAATAAAGTCATGAACAGCCCTCCGTTTTTCACTAAACAACATTGTAACGAATTCTGAAATACCCCAGATAAGTGAGAGAGCAGCAAATATAAGTATGGTGGTAACTAAATTACTTAGATCTTCGACACCCTGATAGACCATAACAGACGCAACAATACTAAGGATTACCCATATGACGTTGAGCAATAATGTAACTGATTCTCGGCGCAATGATTGAAGCAGCCCAATTGGTTGCTCGTTTTCATGATTTAGGACTTTTACACCCACAAGCATTTTACCTACAGTTTGGCCAAAGAAACCATGCATGAAGATGGCATAGAGTGACAGTTGAACAGCATTGACGCTTTGAAGAAATTTGTCATGGGGAGAATACTCGAAACCTAGAATCAAGCTCTCAATATAAATAACTAGAACAAACAATACCCCGTCTATAATCGAAGCCAATACCCTTGGACCAAAAGTAGAGTACTTTAGAACTATTTTTCTCTGTTCCTCCATTTCCTGCTGTTTGGCAACAAATTCAGGATTAGATAAAAGAGTAACTATTGCTTGATAGTTTTCAGGGTATTTTTCTTTGTTTACGCTGCTTCTTGCTTGAAGCAGCTCTTCGTATGTATAGCTTTCGTAGTTTGGTTGGCCATCCATAGGACTTCATTCCTTAGTACATATAACAGTGTGTTTAACGCACCCTGCGGTCCGTTAAACACTTTTTAGCTGTTTCATAGTACCCCAATTTTAGCAGCAACGGCCTCACCAACGCTTGACTTAACCAGCAATTCATATATTTCCTCATCTTCTCGTTCTTCGAAAATGCCAACAAGAAAATCAGGTGTGGTTTTCCAGTTTTTAAACGGCGACGAACTACTACCCAAACCGCTATTTAGAGATTTACAAAGCGAACAATAAAACTCATATTGATATTGAATTAGCTCTTCCCACTCCTCGTCGGATTTGCCCGCCATTTGGGCAGTTAACCTTTCATATAGTGGGTTTAGTTTCTCATAGACATCATCTTGTATATCAATGGCCCACTCAGGTGGACTCCATCTGGTTTCTGCTTGTTCGGGCTCATTGTTGTATGCGAAACAAGGTGGATTAATTTGCTCGTAATCACAATAAAAAAGCCAAAAGCTGCAAGCATAAACTTCATCCTGTTTCGGATGAACCGTGGCTATTGATTCTAGTATTACTGATTCTATTTCCTTGAATATCGACTGAATCTTCGAGTCCATGGACTTTCCTTACAGCTAACGCCGCCAGCAGCGGCCGAGTGAAACGAGGTCCAGCGACCGCAGAAAGTGATGCTGGCTGGCCTTGTTATAGGGCATTCGGTTGTGACTCATCACTGAGGATACTGAAGCCCATATAGGCCAAAAAGATACCGCTTATTGGCCATGCACCGAAAGCATAAAGATAGAATAAAGGTGTTGGATAAATAACGAATGCCGTGCCTGCAACTAGTGGTAATGACCAAGCCAGAGAATACAAAGCGCTCTTTTTAATAGTTGTATGCTCAATACCTTCAATATGCTCCTCGGCTTGTATGATTAATATAAAGCGATCATGCGAAACAAAAGGAAGTGCCAACACTTTAAGTAGGAGTCGAGCAAAATTACCAAAGCCACGACGATTAAGCTCTGTTGAAGCAGCCTCTTGGTTAATGCCCCAGTATCTCCATAGTATGAGATACATGGTTGGTATTTGATCTATAGACATTTTAAGACCTATAACGCCGCTATAAAGGGCAGACAATGCGCAGCATTGGCTGTCCAGCCCAACTTGTTGGGCGATCTTTGATAGCTTGGTTATGCTTGTTGTACATGGCTGTTAGTTTTGAGCAAGATAAAACCAACAAGTAAAACTGTAAATAGTTCACCAGCCAAATAAATATATTGAATAGTGTTGGCCTGGCCAAACGAAAAGAAGCCAACAGTTCGTGCTAGCAACATTGCCCCCATGGTAAGGAGCACGCAGACTAAGCCCAGTTGAACATTTGATTTAATACAGTAGAACATGAATGCACCAAGGCCAATGAATAGCCCTCCGTATGTAGCCATGAACTCCATTTGCGCTATTGAGCTTTGAAAATCGTAATGAACTAAACTTGCGATGGTTTCTGGAGCAATTAGACCAGCCACACCAAAGATTAAAAAGAGTACTGCGTAGTAACCTAAGATATATATCCGTGCTTTCAATTTACTTCCTTATCTCTGACATTTCTAAATGAGCATAACGCCTAGCACGCCGGAGCGCGAAAGCGCTTCCGGAGCTGCGATTGGTTATATGCTGAGTTATTGAACAACATTGGTGATAACTAAAGGGCTTTTATTTTGATAGCGATAAGGGATATTAATAGTATTCGATTGTTGAGCGTTAAGAGAAAAGTTTAAATGCATTGAATGGAACGTTCGATGCACGAACCCATCGTTAGGCCCCATATTTGAAGATGCCCGCTCCTGCTGAAGAAAGTCCACTTTTATGTATCCAGTTTGCTTCTCATGACTGTTGTTTTGAAGCGTAACAGAAAATGTGCAAGGGCTTTCGATGCAATTGATGCTCTTTTCTATAATTGCAACGTTGGGCGTTTGAACAAAAAAGACATAGAAACTGATAGCGATGGCTGCCAAGCACAAGTACAAAATGAATATTTTCGCATTGTGTTTGGTTCTGATAACAAAATTTCTTGTAGCTCTATCCATGACTATTTTGCATATAACGCCTCAAGAACCGGCGCAGGTTACTGCGTTCGGTTGCTTGATTTGTTAAAAATCGAATGCTCCAAACGCTCGGCCAACCATACTTTTACAATGGATTGACGAGTCACACCGAGGCGCGAAGCCTCTGCGTTGAGGGAATCAATCATCCACGTAGGGAAGTCCACATTTACTCTTTTCTGAGTTTGATTGGGCCGTTTGACGGTGGATAAATCAAACTCATCAAGAATATCCGATTGGTTTTCATCAAACTTCTTATCTAATGATTTAGCTTTCAAATAGTGCCACCAGAATCTCGGGGCCGCCTGACAGACATAATCCGAATATTGTCGCTACGGTAGGTAATAATGGCAGAACAGTGCTTCTGGCCAATCATGCCTACATTCAACGCTCTTGGCTCGTCGTCTGGTTTAGCCATAACTTCAATAAAATCAAGCTCTTGCCAGAGAGCTAATACTTGTTAGCTGGAATTTTTTGGCACTGCATTACCAAGTAAAGCCATTACGCCAAACAGTAAAAATAAAACCCACCAAGACACGTAAGTGCCTTTAGTAAACTTGGGTTTACCACGCCGAATAACGGCGAATGGGATATATACGA
Source organism: Oleiphilus sp. HI0079 (assembly GCF_001635105.1). Lineage (NCBI taxonomy): Bacteria > Pseudomonadati > Pseudomonadota > Gammaproteobacteria > Oceanospirillales > Oleiphilaceae > Oleiphilus > Oleiphilus sp. HI0079. The sequence continues at coordinate 866 of NZ_LWFT01000669.1, read as the reverse complement.
TTGCTAGTGGTAATAAGACCCCCATGATAGCCCGGCCAAAGCTAAAGCCCCAGCTATAGGCCGCTGAAGCGCCTGTAGCTACGGACATTTATGTTGGCTTAGTCATATCCATGTTTATTGTTTTAACTCAGTGAGAGGTCGTTTCAGATTCTGTCACTGTGAATAATCCCAATTATTCTCTGTGCCAACCTCGCGAGGCTGATTTATGTGGCATGAACTATGACGCCCTTGTTTCTCATTTTCTTTCGGCACAAAAAGATCGAACAAGACCTTTAAAGGAATGTTGAGCCCTAAAAGACATAAATAAATCCAATGCCAACTTCGGCTTCATAGTTGTTGCGCGCAATCGGGCTATCTTTAATGTCGCTGCTATACCGCTCGTAAACTGCCTCGCCGAAAATTTGCCAGTTTTTATATAAGTACTGACGATAATTGTAATTGAAACCGACGGAACGGAACCCTCCACTCAGATTAGTCTCATCCAATCCCGAAGCAACGGACTGCTCTGCATTAATACCAAAATCTTTATTCGCATAATCGCTGTCGTGAAATACCATCGCGATCGCGATCTCATGGCCGCTTCCATCGCTCTGATCCCCGAAACGACGCCCTAATGCAAAAAGACCTAGGCTTCCGTTTTCACCAGTGACCAACCTGCTATCCAGCCAGTAACGCCAATCAGCATCCAAAGATCGACGCCCTTGCAGCACGAGTTCGACACCTTCTTCTCCATCACCTAGACCATCCAAGCGCCCGTCATCGGAATCAGCTTCTTCTCGCCCCTCATCAAAGCCTAAAGCAGCTTCGAACAGCCACACGTCAGAAAGAAGTCCACGCCAACCGAGGGCCTCTCCTGCCCAGAAGAA
>NZ_LWFT01000668.1:0-5291 GCF_001635105.1 Oleiphilus sp. HI0079 | reverse complement strand
CGGACATAGAACTGCATTTAAAGGAAATAGAGGCACATTCATCCAAAACACCTTGTTAGAAACATAAGCTCAAAAACTTGCTAAAGAGAAGCAAAATGACGACAGCGAGTTCTTGAGCACAGGATAGGCGATCACCTTTCGATCCGCCAAGAGTAAATCGCAAAATACAGGATTTTGCGCCGCTCTTAACGTCGATGGCTGCTTACCGAGAAAGATTTCTGATAAGCTAAGCCCCCAACAAACTCAACACGTATTATTCGTCACTTTTCAAGAGATAGATCATGCCAACATATCGCTCAAAAACCTCAACTCATGGCCGAAATATGGCCGGTGCTCGTGCTCTTTGGCGCGCCACAGGAATGCAGACGGAAGATTTTGAGAAACCGATCATTGCGATTGCGAACTCGTTCACCCAGTTTGTGCCTGGCCACGTCCACCTAAAGGACATGGGCCAACTCGTTGCTCGCCAGATTGAAAAAGCTGGCGGCGTCGCAAAAGAGTTCAATACAATCGCCGTTGATGACGGCATCGCGATGGGCCATGACGGCATGCTCTACAGCCTTCCTTCTCGTGAAATCATCGCAGATTCTGTCGAATATATGGCGAATGCACACTGTGCAGACGCGCTCGTTTGCATCTCGAACTGTGACAAGATTACGCCCGGAATGCTCATGGCCGCACTGCGTCTCAATATCCCTGTTGTATTTGTTTCTGGCGGCCCAATGGAGGCAGGAAAGACGAAACTAAGCGAGCACAAACTCGACTTGGTCGATGCGATGGTTATTGCTGCAGACGACACGGCCGATGACGAAACGGTTGCAGAGTACGAGCGAAGCGCCTGCCCAACCTGTGGCTCATGTTCCGGAATGTTCACCGCAAATTCCATGAACTGCCTAACTGAGGCAATCGGTCTGTCTCTGCCGGGCAATGGTACAACATTGGCAACACACTCAGATCGTGAGCAGCTATTTTTGCGTGCCGCCGACATCATCGTGGACATTACACGTCGCTACTACGAGCAGGATGACGAGTCTGTTCTTCCGCGCTCAATCGCTAGCCACAAAGCATTCGAAAACGCTGTCGCCCTCGACGTCGCCATGGGCGGTTCAACCAATACCATTTTGCACCTGCTCGCTGCCGCTCAAGAGGCAGAGCTTGATTTTACGATGAAAGACATCGACGAGTTGAGTCGCCGTATCCCGCAACTTTGTAAGGTCGCACCAAACTCGCCAAAATATCACATTGAAGACGTGCATCGCGCAGGTGGCATCATGGCGATATTAGGTGAGCTGGATAGAGCCGGTATCTTGCATACCGATACGCCTACCGTTCATGCTCCGACCATGAAAGATGCATTAGCACAATGGGACATCATGCAAAACAACTCGCCAGAGGTCGCCGAGTTTTTCAAAGCGGGCCCCGCAGGCATCCCAACACAAACCGCTTTCAGCCAGTCTACCCGCTGGCCGAGCCTTGACGGAGATCGTAAAGAAGGCTGTATCCGATCGATCGAAAATGCCTTCTCACTAGAAGGTGGTTTAGCGATTCTGTACGGCAACATAGCCACTGACGGTTGCGTCGTAAAAACCGCCGGCGTTGACGAATCCATTCATGTTTTCTCAGGAAAAGCGAAGATATTTGAAAGCCAAGACTCCGCGGTTAAAGGCATCTTAAACGATGAGGTCGCAGAGGGAGATGTTGTGATTATTCGTTATGAGGGCCCCAAGGGCGGACCTGGAATGCAAGAGATGCTCTACCCTACGAGCTATCTAAAATCGAAGGGTCTTGGTAAAGCTTGCGCTCTTCTAACTGACGGTCGTTTCTCTGGCGGTACGTCTGGCCTTTCTATTGGACACTGCTCACCAGAAGCCGCCGCGGGTGGCGCGATTGGTTTGATCGAAGAGGGTGACATTATTGAAATCAATATCCCCGAGCGGAGCATCAATGTAAAACTGAGCGATGCGGAGCTTCACGCTCGTCGAGAAACGATGGATGCCAAAGGTAAAGATGCCTGGAAGCCGCTTGAGACGAGAACCCGAAAAGTATCGGGCGCCTTGAAAGCCTATGCATTGCTTGCAACAAGCGCAGACAAAGGCGGTGTGCGTAATCTGGATATGCTCGACTAACCAAGGAAAGTCGGAACAGCACGAAGAATGAGAACGCTCGCGACTTATTCTTCGTGCTTTCAAGCCGCTATCGATTCGCGCGCTTCATCAAGCTCATCAGCAAGCTCAGTCATCGCTAACAGACGAGCAAACAGCTAAAACAGGAATCGCTATTTGCGATCGTAAACCACAAAACTGTAATCGTAGGGATTGGGGTCTGCTGCCGAAAAATCCTCGCGACCGATTTCATGCCAATCCGCGGGATCAAATTTAGGAAAATAGGCATCGCCATCAACATGCGCGTGCACTTCCGTTAAATACATTCGATCGACTAACGGCAACGCACTCTGATAAATTTGATCGCCGCCGATAATCATTAACTCTTCTCGACCATCAATCTCGGCAATAGACTCTGCCAGTTCAAAGGCCTCTTCTAACGAATGCGCCGCCCGAACACCGTCTGCCGACCAATCAGTATTTCGCGTAACCACAATATTGGTTCGCCCTGGAAGGGGCTTACCAATCGATTCAAACGTCTTTCTGCCCATGACAATCGGCAAGCCCATCGTCACCTGTTTGAAGTATTTTAAATCGTTGGGAAGATACCAAGGCAGCTTGTTATTTCGACCAATCACATGATTCTCAGACAAGGCCACAATGAGGGAAATACGCATAATTAAGTCAGCCTTCAGTTCTTAGATCGCAATCGGAGCACGAATTCCAGGATACGGATCGTAATCAAGTACTTCAAAATCCTCAAACTCATAACCGAAGATGCTCTCCGGTTTACGCTTGATATTGAGTTTTGGCAACGCTCTTGGAGTTCGTCTTAATTGCTCAAACACAATCTCGTCCGTAAGGTGATTACTGTACAGATGGCAGTCACCAAATGTGTGCACAAAATCACCCACATCAAGATCACATTGCTGCGCAATCATGTGCGTTAACAAGGCATAACTGGCGATGTTAAACGGAACACCTAGAAATAAATCAGCACTTCGCTGATATAGCTGACACGACAAGCGCCCGTTCTCAACGTAGAACTGAAACAAGCAATGGCACGGAGCCAATGCCATACGCCCCTCATGCACATTTTCTTGAGGTGAGATAGACTCGTCCGGTAGCTCGGTCGGATTCCAAGCCGAGATAATTAAACGCCGGGAATTCGGCTTGGTTTTGATTTGGGTAATCAAATCAGAAATTTGATCTACAACGCGGCCATCCTGGCCTGCCCAGCTGCGCCATTGCTTACCATAAATCGGCCCAAGGTCGCCCTCTTCGGTCGCCCACTCATTCCAAATGCTCACGCCACGCTCGGACAACCAGTTGTTATCCGTACTGCCCTTTAAAAACCACAACAACTCATAAATGATGCTTTTAAGATGCACTTTTTTTGTTGTGACCAGGGGGAAACCTTCACTCAAATCAAATCGCATCTGCCGGCCAAATACTGAACGGGTGCCAACACCGGTTCTATCACCTCGATCAACGCCGTTATCGACGACATCTTGCATTAGATCCAAATAAGCCTGCATAAATAACCTCTACTTCGATTCAGGCGGCGCTTTATGATGCGCATAAACAACCATACCTACGCCTAAAGCGATCATCGGCAACGATAACAACTGCCCCATGGTTAGCCAATCCCAGGCGATAAAGCCAATATGTGCATCCGGTTCACGAACAAATTCAATGAGAAAACGGAACAAGCCATAAAACGCTAAAAACATCCCCGAAACCGCATACATCGGACGCGGCTTTGAGGAATACCACCATAGGATAAGAAACAACAACAAACCTTCTAAAAAGCTTTGATACAGCTGTGACGGATGACGAGCCAACTGCTCCGGATCAGTCGGAAATACCATTGCCCAAGAAACATCACTAGCACGTCCGTATAACTCAGCACCGATAAAGTTACCAATGCGACCCAAGCCCAGGCCAATCGGCACCAATGGCGCGACAAAATCTACAAGCTGCCAAGGCCGACAGCCGACTTTTCGGGCAAACAGAGTTAACGCCGCAATGACCCCAATCAACCCCCCATGAAAGGACATACCGCCCTCCCAAACTCTAAAGAGCCAGATAGGGTCCTCCAAGAATTTGGGGAAATTGTAAAAAAATACGTAACCTAACCGACCGCCAATAATGACGCCTAAGGCGGCGAAATAAATCATGTCGCCCACATGCTCTGGCTGCAATGGTGCATCAGCACGTGCAGCGCGCTTTTTACCTAGAAGGTAAGCCGCCAAAAATCCAAACAAGTACATCAAACCATACCAATGCACCTCAAGCGGCCCAAGGCTCACTGCAACAGGGTCTATTTTTGGATAGGCAATCGCCACAAATACGTCCTCGTGCTAAAAAAATACAAATTTGATACCAACAATAAGTAGGCAGATCGAAAACAGCTTTTTTAATAATTCTGAGTTGATCGTTTGAGCGCATTGCGCACCCAATCTCGCAAATACAACAGAGCAAACAGACACGACCGCAACCGCTGGTAAATATATATAACCCAAGCTGTATTTCGGAGTGAGCGGGGAGTCTAGATTAAAAGCGATGTTTGCGGTAGCCCCCAGCAAAGCAATAGGAAATCCACATGCCGCCGCCGTCCCTACTACTCGTCCCATAGACAAGCCTAAACGATAAAAAAAAGGCACACTTAACGTGCCTCCGCCAATACCAAATAACGAAGAGACGCTACCGATCACAAAGCCTGCAGGGAACATCAGGCGCCTGGACAGAGATTCCTGAGGCGCATATTCTTTTGATCTATCAAGGGCCATCTTCAGTGCAACGAATATAACAAATAGCCCAAGCAGAATCCTAAGCGCCCCCCCCTCTAGCTGCAAGGCAAGAAAAACACCAACAACCGAGCCTATGGTAATACCTGGTGCGACCCTAAGCAAAACCCGCCAATCAACCGCACCGAGCAGATGATGCTTTCGCGCAGAACTTAGCGAGGTAAAGACAATACAGGCAAGGGAGGAAGCAATCGCCATGTGCGTGAGGACGGATGAATCAAAGCCTTGTGCTTCAAAACAAAAAACGAATATCGGCACCATAATGATGCCTCCCCCTACGCCGAACAAACCCGCTATGAAGCCCGCAAAAGCGCCCGCTAGCAAATACGTTAGAATAATCATAATCTAGCTCGGTCTGATCGGGAAGGGTGAAGAGTCC
>NZ_LWFT01000667.1:0-3907 GCF_001635105.1 Oleiphilus sp. HI0079 | reverse complement strand
TGCATCGCCTCCATACCGATGTAATGCATCAAACCAATGCCAGCCGCCATTGCCAGCCCACCCATCTGCACCGCAACCACGTCAAAGCGTTTTTTAGCAAGAATAGAAATGGCAACATAGCTACCGAGTAACGCAGGCACAATGGAAAGCAAGGTCTGCCCTAGATCAAAATGTACCGGTGTTTCCAAGTGAAAGGCATGCATGCCGGTGAAGTGCATCGCCCAAACACCACAACCCATGACGACTGCAGCAACATACATCCAAATGTCTTCGTGCCGCCCCAGCTCTTTGCGCCAACTTCGCTCCACAATCGTCAGCATCGACATCGCCGCCATCACCGCAAACAGCACAGACCAAACAACCAGAGACACATCGTATGAGCCTGCAATCGGCTCAAATACGTCTTGATTCAATTCTGAAAATCGCCAAAATTCCATCATGTCGTTACCAAGGAAGATCAAAGCGAATATAGTCAAGAATTAAGATATTTCTTGGTTAAAAAACACGCTACACTGAAACGAACGGGATTCAGGCACTTCGGCTTACAGTTTCTGGCGAGAGCAGAGGCATTTTGCTCAGAGCGTGCTAGGAGAAAAAGATGGTTGATAAGAAAACATTCGATACCGGGTATTTTACGAATCAACGCATGGAGCGAAGTTTCCACCGAATTTTTGTGCGACGACGTCCATTCTGTTCACCTGAAACGGGCACCCCCGAAGTCTGCAAGCTACCAAGTTTTGTCTTAATTGAAGGTGGCATCATGATTTTGCATGAAGAAGAGTTTCAAAAAGAGCTGCAGGAAGCCTGGGCTGCCTATCAAAAGGCACAAGCAGGTGAGCAAGCAGACCCAAAAGACCAGGACTAGCAAACGCGCTAAAAGAAATGCCTATCTCTAGAAGATTAACCTCTCACCGTCACAAAACACTGCGCGCTCCTATAACTAGATCTCAATGAAGCTCCTCTCAGTAGCAATCAACATAATCAAAATATTAACCACAACCAAAATTGCTTAGACAGCGTACTGTGTACTATCTTCGTTATTAGAAGTTTGGTTTAGCTCTTGCGGCTTTGCCTTTATAAATGTTTAACATTCATTACTAGCCAACAAGTCTCTTTCTGGAGGGCTATCCAAGGTGTTCACAGTCGTACGAGTTTCGGGTCCCATTTTTTACGTTAACCGTTTTGGTGAACGCGTCGAACTACAACGAGGCGATCAAATCGATGAGCACACACTCCTCAATAGCCCTCAAGGCAATCAACTCATTGTTCAAAGCCCGAGCGGACAAGAACTAAGCCTCATTGTTACCGAACCCCAAGAGCTCGGAGTACTCGCCAAAAACAGTACACCCGAACTAGAGACGCCAGCAGAGCCAGCGCAAGAAGCGCCTCCAAGTAGCCAAGCAACCAGCCTCAGGGCGGATGCAGATTCAACACCACAACCAACACCGCAATCTGATGGCCATCACCACGCAGGAGCAACAGTAGAGCGAACCGATTTAAATGTCGCTTTGGATAATAGTTCGACGGGTAAACACACCGATCCGCTAACAGGCTCAGCAGAATTTAGCCCAACATCCCCCGGCAACGAGTCGTTCACCGGAAGCGGCGCCTTGGCAGGAACCAACGGCACAATCAGCAATGCTTCATTAACTGGACAAAGCCCAACCAGTGCACTCTCATCACTCATTGCACAACAGCAACAGGCAGCAACACCCGGCACTCAGGCAAACCAAAATTTACCGATTACAATCACCGGTACCTTTCAGGGCGCAGTGATTGAAGACAACGCAATTGGCGCCACTGGCGCACTGACCATCAATGGCGGGCCAGGTTACTTTCCGGCCCAAAGCTACCAAGGAAAATACGGTGATCTAAGTGTTGATAGTCAAGGAGCATGGCACTACACATTGCACAACAGCGATGGCCAAGTGCAAAGCCTGGAGGATGGCCAACATGCAACAGAACACTTTGCCATACATGCCAGAAACGCCGTCGGTATCGATTTCAGCCACGAGTTTGTTGTGGATGTTACCGGAACGAATGATATCCCAACGATCAACGGTGCAAACGTAGGGGATGTTACGGAAGAATCACAGCTGACGGCGACAGGCCAACTCAGCATCAGCGATGTGGATTCGGGTGAAGCGCATTTTCAATCTGAAACAGTCCAAGGAGCGCATGGCAAATTGTTCATGCAAGAAAATGGCTCCTGGCAATATGAACTCGATAACCAAAGCCCAACGGTCCAAGCTCTGGGACAAAACAGTCAACTGACCGACACGCTGATTATCCATGCAGCAGACGGTACACCGCATAAAATCGATATAAACATTAGCGGCACCAACGACCGCGCCGTGATCTCTGGTACAGATGTGGGCGCAGTCACCGAAGAAAGCCTGCTACAAACGTCCGGCAAACTGGACATTCAAGATACAGATACGGGCGAGGCGCATTTCCAGGCCTCTGATCTTCATGGCCAACACGGGATATTGCATCTGCAAAGCGACGGTTCCTGGAGCTACGATCTCAATAATCAAGACCCCAGCGTTCAAGCGCTTGGCCAGGGCAAGCTGGCGACCGACACGATCACTGTGACGACTGCGGATGGAACCGCGCACAATATCACCATCGTCATATCTGGAACGAATGACGCGCCCACCCTAAATGCTATCTCGGCCACCACCGCGACCGAAGGAGACAAAACACTCACAAGTGGAACCATCACAGCGACCGATATCGACTCTGGTGACACCGCTAGCTTCACCTCCCCTCAGGTTGACGGTTTCACGCTAAACAAGGACGGCAGCTATACCTTTGATCCAACGCATCCGGCCTACAACGGCTTGGCAGATGGTGAAGCTCGTAAAATTACGATTCCAATTACCGTCACCGATAGTGCCGGCGGACAAGACACTCAACACCTTGTTATTACGGTGACAGGCACCAATGACCGTGCCGTAATCACCGGCACAGATACAGGCGCTGTAACAGAAGATCTGAACCCATACGCAAGTGTAAACGGTAATTATGCCTATAAACTGGAGGCGCAAGGGCATATCACGGCGATAGACCCTGATTCAGGCGAGTCCGGCTTTGACTTTTCGACACTCGTGTCCGCGCCGACGCATCCTGAGTGGGCGCCATATACCTCCGCCTTGGGTGGCCAATTAACCATCGATCGCGGGAGCAACTGGCATTACTACATCGACAATCGCAAACCGGAAATCCAGTCGTTGGGGGATGGGCAGACCCTGACAGATACGGTGCAGATCGCCTCGAAAGACGGCACAACCCATACCATCACCATCACGATTCATGGCACTAACGATGCGCCGACCGTTGGCTCTGCCGTTACGCTTACGCAAGGAACAGAAGACACGGCCTATACCTTGCACGCCCGCGATTTATTGGCCAACGCCAGTGATATCGACAAAAACGATGCCGGGCAATTGCATGTTGCGAACCTCAGTGCCGACCATGGCAGTATCACAGACAATCACGACGGTACTTACACCTTCACACCAGACGCAGACTACAACGGCTCGGTGCAATTTTCTTACGAAGTACAAGATGCTCATGGCGGCAGTACGGTAGCGAGCGCTTCACTGGATTTGGCAGCGGTAGCGGATGCGGCTGTCATTACCGGCCAAGATACGGGCTCTATCACCGAAGACCGCAATGTTGGGCATGATTCAGCACAGTCGATCCAGGTAATGGGCTCCCTCTCTGTCACTGACCCGGATGCAGGGCAAGACCATTTCATTGCAACAAACCCGATGGTTCGAAACGAAAAAGTCATCAGCGACCCTTTTCAAGGGGAGTTGCATATTGATCGTCACGGAAACTGGGATTATCGGGTTGCCAACGGCAACTCTGCGCTTCAAGCGCTGAAAGAGGGTGAAACCCG
>NZ_LWFT01000666.1:0-5458 GCF_001635105.1 Oleiphilus sp. HI0079 | reverse complement strand
TGCGCAAACCGCACTCGACTACAATTTAGTCACGCGAATTAGTGATGACCCAATGCAAGAAGCAATCGCGTTTATCGACTCTCTCAAACAAAAATCGCCAGATGCCATCAGTTACACCAAAAAATTGTATAACTCGGCTTGGCTTTCAACCGTTCGACAGGCGCTCACTCTCGAAACCAAACTGCAACGCAAACTCATTGGTCGACATAACCAGAAACTATCAGGTGCGGTTCATTCGGGTGAAAAAGGCCCCGAAGACTATAAAAACCGCAGTTAAGTTAGGTTCATGCAGGCGGCGTCGCTCGCTTAGAAACGGTAGCCCGCAGCTTCTATTTTCTTAAAAATGTCCTTGGTCAATTGCTGAAAGTCACTTTCTCCAGGCAAGAGAACGTATACATGTTTGCCGCATTTATCAGGATCATAAGCATCGTTTTTCAACGGTGCTTTTTTATATTTGTGCGTGCCGGTAGATTCAATTTCATCGACAAAACGAACAAACAACGGGACGGCATATGCAGGTAGTTCTTCCTGAAGACGGCCAAGCATCTCGTTAAAATCCAGATCTGCGCCATTCTTCATCCGCAAAGCTGCCATACCAGCGCGCCCATTGGTTTTCGGAATCTCAACACCGTACACAACAGCATCAATCACCCCTGAACACTGTCCAAGAATATTCTCAACTTCGGTCGTTGAAACATTTTCGCCCTTCCATCGAAACGTATCACCGAGTCGATCTACAAACTGCGCATGACGATACCCCATGTCGCGCATCATATCGCCGGTATTGAACCAAGCATCACCCTGCTTAAACACGTTTCTGAGGATGGTTTTCTCCGTTTTTTCAGGTTCGGTGTAGCCGTCAAAAGGGGATTTGTCGCTAATTTCACCCAATAACAAGCCTGCTTGGCCTTTTTCTACTTTTCGCATAAAGCCATCACCAAAACGAATTGGCGCGTCTGCGTCGATATCATATTCGACAATCGCATAGGGCATTGGAGAGAGCCCGACTGTATTGTCGAGATTAAAGACATTCATAAAGCCGACATTACCCTCACTTGAGCCATAAAACTCATGCACGCGCTCAATACCGAAACGCGCCTTAAAGGCCTGCCATATTTCCGGCCTCAGGCCATTGCCAAACATAAGTTTCACCTGATGCTGGCGATCTTGTTCTGATGGCGATTTCGCAATGAGGTAGCGGCACAACTCACCTATGTAGCACAATGCCGTGACACGATTGTCGATCACATCATCCCAGTACTGGCTGGCCGAAAACTTTCGCGCGAGAACCAAACATGCTCCCCCCGCAATAATACTCGACCATGCAACAACCAACGCAGTTGCATGATAGAACGGCAGAGGCACGTATACGCGATCATTAGGCTTAAGCTGAATACAGGCTTGGCCGATACCGCCGTATGCCTTCATATATCGACCATTCGTCAATACCGCCGCCTTGGGCAAACCGGTAGTGCCGGATGTATAGAAATAACAAAGCGGATCATTGGCACGCTGTTCCAGACTTGAGCTGGGATTACTGACATCAGCCACACTTTGCGCCGCCTCGAGCAAGTCTGTATAGCCTTGCGGTCTCGACTGTTCAACGGCCAAATCGGCCACCCAAAGCCGAGCATGATCACCGCTTGGCAAACACTCTTGAATTTCGTCAAAGGCGTCGAACAATTCTGCGCCGACGATCAACCTTGCAGGCTTCACCAGAGATACGCTATGTTTCAGCACGGCTTGACGCTGCGAAGTATTAATCAAAGCGCTGACTGCGCCAATCTTCGCTAGCGCAGTCACAGTAATCAGGAGCTCAGGACGATTCTCCATCGCCACCACAATGACATCGCCACGCTGAGTACCGGTCTCGACCAAGTAACGGGCCATCCGGTTCGCCTGTTCATTGAACGCAGCATAAGTCAGTCGGCGGCCTTCAAAGACCACAGCATCCTTAGACGGGTATTTTTTTGCAGTTTTTTCGATACAGCGAGCCAAACCATTTTTAGGATTGCGGCTCTGCCGCGCCACATGAAATAGGCCCTGCGCTTTCTTGGGCAACCCTCTAACTAATTCAGGGGCATGGCTCAACAACTCTTGAGCGCCGAAAGCATGCTTGGGCGCGCCATTTGAAATAGAATCAGACATAATTCGTTATTATTCTAGTGAAGTAAAAAGACTATTTAGATGCAAACTCATCTAAATATTTATGGATCTCTTGCTCTATGCGGGTCTTGAACGGACGCAAAACAAAACTCAACTCCATGTTTAGAGAAATCTCATCTTCAGCACAATGCATTTCGCCCTTTGCTCCGGAGCCTTTAAACTCAAGCGTCTCGCCTGACCAACGATATTTCATACCAAACTTTTCAGCCAAATCTTCAGCTAAAATTTCCGCTTCCGCTCTCGCCGCCTCCAGGCCTCGCCCGTGCGCACGCTCAACGATGATTCTTGCCATACCACCAACCTAACTGTTTCGAATCAGATAATCACATCAGTCTAACCCATCTTCGGCCGCGCAAGAACAATCTAATCCCAGATCAAGATAGTTTTCGCTCGCGCGCGAGGATAGAATAGGCGCAATTCGATTTCTTTGCAGAGTAGCCACCGTGACAGATAACCAAGCGAATAAAGACGTAGGTGATAACACCACCCACTTCGGGTTTCAGAACGTAAATGTAGAAGAAAAAGCGGACAAAGTAGCCGACGTCTTTCATTCGGTCGCAGCGAAGTACGACATCATGAATGATCTGATGTCATTCGGCGTCCACCGAATTTGGAAGCGTTTGACCATTGAGTCCTCGGGCGTGCGTCCAGGGCACCGGGTTCTCGATATTGCAGGTGGCACGGGCGACCTCACTATGCAATTTTCAAAACGCGTTGGGGAGAGCGGCCAGGTCATTCTCGCAGACATTAATGCATCCATGCTCTCGGTCGGTCGAGATCGTTTGCTTGATCGAGGATATGGTAGCAATATCGAATTTGTTCAAGCCAATGCTGAAAGCCTACCCTTCCCGGACAATTATTTTAATGCTGTTTCCATTGCCTTTGGCTTACGCAACGTAACCCACAAAGATAAGGCCATCGCGTCGATGTTGCGCGTTTTAAAACCAGGCGGTCGACTGCTAATACTCGAATTTTCAAAACCAGCAAACCCGCTGCTCAGCGAGGCCTATGACAAGTACTCGTTCACTGCATTGCCAATGATGGGCCGGCTGATCACAAACGATAGTGAAAGCTATAAGTACTTGGCTGAGTCTATTCGTATGCACCCAGATCAAGAAACCCTCAAACAAATGATGGATGATGCCGGTTTCGTCAATACGCGATATCAAAACATGACAGGCGGTATTGTCGCTCTCCACACTGGAATCAAGCCCTAATGAACTTGTTCAGCCAACCTCTTCTGCAGCAATTTGCGCCTGTACTTCAGCGCGCCATTAATGCCGCCTTGATGATGGATCCAGGCGCTGAGAAAAAGCTACAACCCTTGAACGGGTGCGTACTCGAAATCCGCATTAGTAACCTCAATCAATCCCTGTTTATAGGTGCAAAGGGCAATCGCGTCTTGTTGTTATCAGCAGAGCATGCACCAACCGTCACCATGACAGCGAGCCTATTCGCACTTGCGAAACTTGCGGCAAGGCGAGATAGCGCAGAGTTAATCGCGAATCGTGATCTTTCGTTTTCCGGCGATGCAGTAAGGGCACAACAGATTCAGCGCTTTACCGACAACCTTGATATTGACTGGGAAGGCTTACTAGCCCGTTTTATTGGAGATACACCGGCCAAGTTCGTGACAAGTAGTGCCAAGCAAAGCGCAACGTTTGCAAAGACCTTCAGTCAAAACTTTGTGCGTGATCTCGAGGAATTTGTAAAGTACGAGCTGCGCTTATTGCCATCACGTGCGTTGGCCGACAAGCAATTTGACGCCATTGATCAGTTACGTACTGCTAGTGACCGTCTCGAAGCACGGGTAAAAGCACTCACCAACCGTATAAAGCGAGGATAGTTTGGCCGCGGACTTAGGTACTCAAAAGCTCAGACGCATGGTACGAATTGTTTGGGTAATATGCCGCTATCGGCTCGATGATTTCATCCCAAGCTCAGCACTACCTCTTGCTTTGCGCATCCTCCTTATTTTGGCCCCTTGGCATTTTTTCCCTCGCCCCAAGTTACATGGCAGTGAACGATTGCGCTTGGCACTTGAGGAGCTCGGCCCGATCTTTATCAAGTTCGGGCAACTGCTTTCCACGCGAAAAGACTTGCTCTCTGAGGCGTTCGCCATCGAACTGAAAAAGCTCCAAGACCAAGTTCCTCCGTTTGATCAGAAAACCTCTGTCGCACTCATAGAAAAGGGGCTAAAGCGCCCTATCTCTGAAGTGTTTGCACGATTCGATGAAGAGGTAATGGCATCGGCCTCGATTGCGCAGGTGCATAGCGCACAACTGCCTAACGGCCAAGAGGTCATCATTAAGGTGATTCGACCGAGTATCGAGAAAACCATTCGCCAAGACATCTCGCTTATGAAGCTGATGGCCTATGTGCTTGAGCACTATTGGTCTGAAGGAAAGCGCCTCAAGCCGCAACAAATCGTTGCTGACTACGAGCGAACCATCTTCGACGAGCTTGATCTTCAACGTGAAGCTGCTAACGCGTCGCAGTTAAGACGTAATTTTCTGGACTCAGAGCTGATCTATATTCCAGAGGTGTACTGGGACTTCTGCAACGAGCATGTGCTTGTGATGGAACGTATCTATGGCATTCCTGTTGCGGACATCGAAGCGTTGAAAGCCAATAACACAAATCTGCAAGTATTGGCTGAGCGCGGCGTAGAGATCTTCTTCACACAGGTGTTCAGAGACAGTTTTTTTCATGCAGACATGCATCCAGGGAACATTTTTGTCTCGCATAAGAACCCAGAGTCACCCCAGTATATTGCGGTGGATTTCGGTATTGTTGGTATGCTCAGTGAGGAAGATCAAAATTACCTAGCCCGCAATCTTTTGGCTTTTTTCAACCGTGACTATCGAGAGGTTGCGCAGCTTCATGTCAATTCCGGCTGGGTTCCTGCGGACACCCATGTCGAAGAATTTGAAGCCGCAATTCGAACAGTTTGCGAGCCGATTTTTGAGCGCCCTTTAAGCGAGATATCCTTCGGTCAGTTTTTATTACGGCTATTCCAGACTGCGCGACGCTTCAACATGGAGGTCCAACCACAATTAGTCTTGCTCCAGAAAACGCTCATTAACATAGAAGGCTTGGGTCGCGAACTCTACCCAGAATTGGATCTTTGGAGCACCGCAAAGCCCTTCCTTGAAAAATGGATGCGCGACAGACTGGCGCCTCCTGGCGTTTTTAAACGAATTCGTTCACAAATCCCTGACATTGTTCAGCAATCGCCTGAACTTCCGAAACTGATCTATGAGACTATGGACAGTATTCGAAAGCTAGAACA
>NZ_LWFT01000665.1:0-1907 GCF_001635105.1 Oleiphilus sp. HI0079 | reverse complement strand
ACATTACCCCGGACCAATTTGAACTTAGCCAGAAACTAGATGACCAGCAGCGCCGCCTAACTTTTCTTCTCCGCAACACCATCGATCGAGCGCAGAACAAGCTGCAAGCCCATCAAAAAAGAGTACAGCATCCGGGTAAAGCGCTGGAGATCAAAGCACAAAGAGCTGAAAGTCTCAGCAAGGCCCTGGAGCAACTCATCCAGCTTGGCATGCAGCAACACTTGTCCAAGCTATCAAGTCGCCAAGCACGTTTAGACAGATTCCATCCTCAGTCGCAGATCGAGCAAGCCAAAAACCACTGTGCGCGAATCTTTGCCCGCAGCAATGAGTTGGTCAATACACACCTAACTCGCAGCCAACATCAATTTAGCCTTGCTGCGAACAAACTTAATCTTGTCAGCCCTCTGGCGACGATGGAGCGTGGCTATAGCGTGCTGTTAAACGACAAAGGTAAGGCGATTGATTCATGCGAGATGGTACATCCGGGTGACACAGTTGAAGCACGCGTGCAAGACGGCTCGATTAACCTTGAGGTCTTATCAAACCAAAAACGGTGCTAACCAAAACACGCAAAACAATAGATCTGCACAATCAAGACAAGAGCGTGTCTTTCGCCTGATTGATCTGAGCAGCCAGATAATCGTTTCCACCTCGATCGGGGTGACATTTCTGCATTAATTTTTTATGTGCATCAATAATCTCTTGTGCGCTAGCTCCCGGCTTTACGCCCAAAATCTCATGTGCCTGAGCTTTGCTCATGTTGCTGTTTTGGGAATTCACAGATTCGGCGCCTTCTGATTGATTAGCAGAATTTTTTTGCTGTTTAACGAAGCGTCTGAGCAATGGAACATAGCGCAACAAAGGGGTCATTTTTTTAACGAAAGGCAACAACGCTGTCACAATCGCGGCAATGAAATGTAAGCGCCCTGTGACGGTCAAAAATACAACCGCGAGGAGTAACACCGCAAAAAAGAACCAAGCAACAAGCCTCTTTCGAGCAGCGGGCGTTCCTTTTCTGTACGCCCCAAAAAACCATAAAACGCTTAGGATCGCGATCAGGGGAACCAATAGCTGAAGCATAGACAAACAACCTAGCAAGAAAACGAAGTGTTAGTCCGTATGATATGGGCGCGCGTTCACATATCAAGCTATTTCGATACGGTATATGGATGATGTGCTAAAATTGAGCTATACATGGAGCCCGATAACACTCTGCGGCTCTACCTATGTTCTGTCCATGCCAGATAGCAACGTGACATGGTATGACAAGCCTGCGAGGTGCCTCCCAATAACATGAGCAATACCGACTATTACAGTTTGCTTCGGATCCGGGCATTCAACGATTTAACAAATCGTGCAAAGCCAGGCATTTTCATCTATGCCACAGTTTGGTTTGCGATCGCTTTTGCGCTCGATATATACGAACAAAGCACGCTGTTTTTTCATATTAATAGCGGCTTGATCATCGCATTCTTTTTCATCCGACTAACGCACCTTTTATTTCGCAGCAAAGTCGACAAAGACAATGTCGCAAAGCTTGAAGGCATCCTGGTCGCTAGCATTTTGCTCGGTGCGTTGCACTGGGGAGTAATGAGTGCATGGGTGTTCTATGATAATGGTCTCTCTAGCGTGCAAGCGCCGATTATAATCGTGTTGGCAGCATTTGCTATGGGCGGCACTAGCACCCTCAGTATCTCTAGAACAATACGCATCTACTACCCATGCTTACTTTTTTTACCAAGCATTCTATTCTTTCTTTGGAATGCGAGCCCTTTATCCTACCTCTACGCTGGACTGATTGTGGCATCATGGATCTACATCCACGTAGCGTCAGCATCGGCAGAGCATGATTACTGGCAAGCCATTTCGAACAATCTGATCGCCGAAGAACGCGCCATAGAGCTCGA
>NZ_LWFT01000664.1:0-1982 GCF_001635105.1 Oleiphilus sp. HI0079 | reverse complement strand
TGACCACCAAGGTCGCGAGACATTTTAAGAGAATCTTGCCGAGCCAATCTCATACGACGAATGCCGTCTATGAGAATACCCAGGATAATGACAACGCCGGCAACAATTAACCATTCTCGAAGATTCATTGCTAAATTTTTGCTCGTTTGGAATAGCGCTTTAAAAGCTGAAATCGGGCGCACAGACAACACTCGCGCACCCACTAATTGCACCCCCATATATTATCGTCAAAAATGGAGTTACACCAACGGCAAAGATTAAAGCTTAATTAATTGTTTTATAACTGGCGTCAAGCTTCTGCTAGACGAGCAGCAGCATCGATGTCAACCGACACAAGACGTGATACCCCGGGTTCATGCATCGTGACACCCATCAGTTGATCCGCCATCTCCATTGAGACCTTATTATGAGAAATATAAATAAACTGCACCGTAGATGACATTTCCTTTACCAGTCGCGCAAAACGCCCAACATTCGCGTCATCAAGCGGAGCGTCAACCTCATCTAACATGCAAAAAGGTGCAGGGTTTAACTTGAAGATAGAGAAGATGAGCGCCAAGGCCGTTAGCGCTTTCTCTCCTCCCGATAATAAGTGAATTGTTGAATTATTTTTTCCTGGCGGACGGGCGATGATCGACACACCCGTTTCGAGCAAGTCGCTATCCGTTAACTCTAACTTGGCACTGCCGCCGCCAAAAATCTTCGGAAATAAATCCTGCAATCCCGAATTGACACGATCATAGGTTTCCTTGAATCGAGCCCTCGTCTCCTTATCTATTTTTCGAATAGCCCCCTCAAGCGTCTCTAGAGCCTCAACCAGCTCATCATTCTGAAGATCGAGATAATTTTTTCGCTCCGATTGAGCTTCGTATTCATCGACTGCAGCAAGGTTAATTGGCCCAAGCCGAAGAACGCGATTCGCGAGCTTTTCCAAGGTCTGCTCCAGGGATTCTTTCGACAACACCTCTGCGTTAGCTGCATCATTTAACTCTTGAGACAATGCCTCGAGATCGAAGCCAAGCTCAGTAATGCGCTCTAATTTTTTAGTCTGCTCCATTTCGAGAGCCTGAACTTGCAATCGCTGATTTTCAAGCTTACCGCGCATGTCGAGCAAAACACCCTCGCCCTTCTCCCGAGCAAGCTCCAACTCTCTCAACTGAGCCTGCAAATCCTCTTGCGCCTCCCTTGCAACAACGAGCTTCTTTTCATCTCGTTCATGAGCCACGAGCTCATCTTGTAATCTAGACTCCAGCACCTCGATTTTCTCAACATCCGCCTGTTCATCAATCAACGCATTCAAAGATGCCTGCATCGCTTCTAGACTTCGCTGTAAATCCAACTCGCTATGACGCAGCACATCAAGACGATCAGCCGCCTTTTGTTTCGCCAGCGTCACCGCATGCACTTTTGATTGAATGTCGCGCTGCCCATCACGCGCATGGTCAATCGCTTCTCGCAACACATCCCTCTGCTCACTATGACGAGCGCGATCCTCGCCCATTGCATCAAGAGACTCCATCGCTTGCTGCCAAGCTTCTCGAGCCACCTCAAGTGAGGCGCGATCAGCCTCCAACTCATGCGAAATTCCGAGCATATCTTCTTCAATACGCTGCCTCCGCTCATGCATTTGCTCTTGCCTCGCCCGCACAGCACTCAATTTTGCAGCAAGCTGCGAATGCTCTCGCGCAAACGTTTCTTGTTTGCGCTTCTCGTGACCAAGCTTAACGGATAACTCTCCAAGCCTTTCGTTGACGACATCTCGCCTATCAAGCAGCAACTGCAATGCGCTATCCTGTTCAGCAATCGCTAAAGAAAGCTGATCAATCTTAGCCTGACGAACTACAACACCGTCACCCGCCTCTCCCGTGGATAAACATCGTATACTTGTTCGGCTGACAACAAATCCATCTTTAGTTACGATTTTCTTTCCACACGCCAAACCACTTTGCTGCTGCAATGCAAGCGACAAGCTATCAACACAA
>NZ_LWFT01000663.1:0-1669 GCF_001635105.1 Oleiphilus sp. HI0079 | reverse complement strand
TTTAGAAAGAAGCAAGCCGGCGTGTCCCAAAGCACTACAGGATTAATTATTACCATGGCTGATGCCAAGTTTGCAGAAGAAATCAAGAATCGTCGAACCTTCGCGATTATATCTCACCCAGATGCCGGTAAGACGACGATAACCGAGAAAGTTCTTTTGTTCGGCGAGGCGATTCAAAAAGCTGGGACGGTAAAAGGTAAAAAGAGTGGCCAGCATGCGAAATCAGATTGGATGGAGATGGAAAAAGAGCGCGGTATCTCGGTCACAACGTCTGTTATGCAGTTTCCTTATAACGAAAAGCTCGTGAATCTTTTGGATACTCCCGGGCACGAAGATTTCTCAGAAGATACTTACCGTACATTGACGGCCGTTGATTCCTGCTTAATGGTGATTGACTCGGCCAAAGGTGTTGAGGCGCGGACGATTAAACTGATGGAGGTGACGCGTTTACGAGACACTCCGATTATCACTTTCATGAATAAATTGGATCGAGATATTCGTGATCCAATTGAGTTGATGGATGAAGTAGAAGATGTTCTTAAGATTGCGTGCGCACCGATCACTTGGCCAATCGGCTCGGGTAAGGAGTTTAAGGGCGTTTATCACCTTTACGAAGACAAGACTTATTTTTACAAGACTGGGCAGGGGCATCGTATCCAAGATTCAGAGATCATTGAGGGTTTGAATAACCCGTTGTTGGACGAGAAGCTGGGAGCATATGCCGAGGAGTTGCGAGATGAGATCGATCTCGTAAAAGGTGCTTCACATGAGTTTGATCAGGAGCTGTTTCTAGCGGGTGAGCTTACTCCAGTTTATTTCGGGACTGCTCTTGGAAATTTTGGGGTGGATCATATGCTAGACGGGCTGACAAAGTGGGCGCCCGCTCCCCAGTCACGAGAAACAGATCAGCGTGTTGTCGAGCCGTTAGAAGAGAAGTTTAGTGGCTTCGTTTTTAAGATTCAGGCGAATATGGATCCGCAACACCGGGATCGAATTGCATTCATGCGTATTTGTTCGGGTGAGTATCGGAAAAGCATGAAGATGAAGCATGTGAGAATGGGTAAGGATGTTCGTATTTCTGATGCGGTAACTTTCATGGCCGGTGATAGAGAGAATGCTGAATCCGCATATGCGGGAGATATAATTGGTTTGCATAATCATGGAACGATTCAGATTGGTGATACGTTCACCGAAGGCGAGGCGCTGAAGTTTTCTGGGATCCCTAATTTTGCGCCGGAATTATTTCGTCGGATTCGATTGAATGATCCGTTGAAGGCGAAGCAGCTCAATAAAGGTCTCATCCAGTTGTCGGAAGAGGGGGCTGTTCAGGTGTTCAGACCGATGGCGAATAATGATTTGATTGTTGGTGCAGTGGGTGTGTTGCAGTTTGATGTGGTCGTTCATCGACTTAAAGCTGAATACAAGGTAGATGCTATGTATGAGCCTATTTCAGTTGCAACGGCGCGCTGGGTTGATAGTGAAGACAGTGTGGCTTTTGAGCAGTTTAAGAAAAAGTGTCATGACAACCTCGCGCTTGACGGCGGTGACAACTTGACATATATCGCGCCAACTATGGTTAATCTCCAGCTGGCGGCCGAGCGGCACCCTGAAGTCGTATTCCGAAAAACGCGCGAACACTAGCGTATTTATATGTCCGTGGAGCTTTGTG
>NZ_LWFT01000662.1:0-1041 GCF_001635105.1 Oleiphilus sp. HI0079 | reverse complement strand
ATGCCATTCTTGCAGTGGGCGATGGACATGCGATCAAACCCGCAACGATCGCCGGTTTGTCTCACAGTATGACCAGCATCGCGGGGTTCACCTCAGAGCCAACACAGAACGCACAAAATCATGGCACTCAGCCAGACTACCGGGACAATAAATCCAATAATACCGTCACGAAGAACGCTCCAGCTCTCGCATCGCTTCAAAGCGAACACAAGATCTTGGCCGTCGATGACAACGAGATGAACCTAGCGCTGGTGAAAGCCTTGGTGAATGAAATGGGTTTAACCTTAGACCTTGCAGACGGTGGAGAGGCCGCTCTGGAGCTTTGCAAAGAGCACTTCTATCCATTAATCCTAATGGACATCCAAATGCCCGACATGGATGGGGTCGCCTGCCTAAAAGCCTTAAGACGACTTTCACAGTATAGGGACTCGGGCAATATTGTGGCGCTAACGGCCTATGCACTGCCCGATGAAAAAAATGAATTCATTGAGCAAGGCTTTATCGATCTCATTAGCAAGCCTCTAGATGAAGCAAGACTACACAAGATGATTCTAAGCTATCTTCCTGACACGAACCTGGCGGACCCCAGAAAGTCTGCTAGCTCGTCGGTGCAAGCTCAAAAGGGCCTCACCCGAACAATACAAGACGCAGCTCAGCGTAACGGCAATACTGAAAACGCAGATAATCTCCCAATATTTGACTGGGAAGAGTCAGTGCATTTAAGCAATGGCAACGAACGCTTGGCAAGAGAGTTTTCCGAGAAGCTGTTTCTAAATTTACCCGAATCAAGAAGTGAGATTGAAAAATCGAAAGAAGAAGATCACCAAGAGCGGCTACTAAGCTCTGTGCACAAACTTCACGGAGTTACGTTACTATGCGGCATTCCAAAGCTTCGACATTTCGCTCATGCGAGCGAACACGCACTCAAAACCGAACAGGATAGCGAAACGGTCAATGCGTTTGTAAACGCGCTACTCGACGCCATCGATGAACTCATTGAGTGCAAGGATCACATTCTTGCTGCGCATACTTACACAGTTT
>NZ_LWFT01000661.1:0-23970 GCF_001635105.1 Oleiphilus sp. HI0079 | reverse complement strand
AGGCTCAAAGTTCTCAATAAACTCCAATTTACAGCCGGGAGCATTCGGCTTCAGTGAATCTGCACGCGCCTTGGCTGTGTAGTTCGGGATATCTGTTAGCCGCCCCTCAACAAAATCGAAGCCCAATTGCACAACCGAGATTGCGGAGCAATTAATGTTGTCTGCGGTAATAATATTCTCTGACCCAGCAGCTTGCTGCATCATACGCGAAGTGGCTTCAACGGTAACAGGCACGTCGATTTTATTGAGTTCAGGGTCTCCGCTGTCACGATCAGGGTTGTCAAAATCAGGCCCGCTGCCGCCAGAGCCCGGTACGCCGCATGCGCTAAGTAACACGCTTATTAGCAGAATAAGCGAAGCAAGGGCGGCTGACTGATGGGTGCGTGAACGTGACAACATAGGCGAGGTAAAACAGCTAACGAATTGATACCGACAAGCATAGCATGAAGAAGTCACGATACGTTTGAACTCGTGCGTATTTTATTGCTTCTGCTTTAGGGCGATTTAAACTGTGTAAGTATGCGCAGCAAGAATGTGATCCTTGCACTCAATGAGTTCATCGATGGCGTCGAGTAGCGCGTTTACAAACGCATTGACCGTTTCGCTATCCTGTTCGGTTTTGAGTGCGTGTTCGCTCGCATGAGCGAAATGTCGAAGCTTTGGAATGCCGCATAGTAACGTAACTCCGTGAAGTTTGTGCACAGAGCTTAGTAGCCGCTCTTGGTGATCTTCTTCTTTCGATTTTTCAATCTCACTTCTTGATTCGGGTAAATTTAGAAACAGCTTCTCGGAAAACTCTCTTGCCAAGCGTTCGTTGCCATTGCTTAAATGCACTGACTCTTCCCAGTCAAATATTGGGAGATTATCTGCGTTTTCAGTATTGCCGTTACGCTGAGCTGCGTCTTGTATTGTTCGGGTGAGGCCCTTTTGAGCTTGCACCGACGAGCTAGCAGACTTTCTGGGGTCCGCCAGGTTCGTGTCAGGAAGATAGCTTAGAATCATCTTGTGTAGTCTTGCTTCATCTAGAGGCTTGCTAATGAGATCGATAAAGCCTTGCTCAATGAATTCATTTTTTTCATCGGGCAGTGCATAGGCCGTTAGCGCCACAATATTGCCCGAGTCCCTATACTGTGAAAGTCGTCTTAAGGCTTTTAGGCAGGCGACCCCATCCATGTCGGGCATTTGGATGTCCATTAGGATTAATGGATAGAAGTGCTCTTTGCAAAGCTCCAGAGCGGCCTCTCCACCGTCTGCAAGGTCTAAGGTTAAACCCATTTCATTCACCAAGGCTTTCACCAGCGCTAGGTTCATCTCGTTGTCATCGACGGCCAAGATCTTGTGTTCGCTTTGAAGCGATGCGAGAGCTGGAGCGTTCTTCGTGACGGTATTATTGGATTTATTGTCCCGGTAGTCTGGCTGAGTGCCATGATTTTGTGCGTTCTGTGTTGGCTCTGAGGTGAACCCCGCGATGCTGGTCATACTGTGAGACAAACCGGCGATCGTTGCGGGTTTGATCGCATGTCCATCGCCCACTGCAAGAATGGCATGGTCATAGTTTTTTAGCGTTGGCGTAAACAATAGTACCTTGACCTTTTGCGCTTGAATTTCTTCTACTGCTTGCGTTACGGCTGGCGCATTCAGCTGATCCTCGTTTAGACAGAGGAGAGCCAGGGTTTGGAGAGGACTTGTCAGATGTCTTGTGTGATCGCAAAGAGCTTCTAGGTGATCAAATACTTTAACGGAGACGCCGGTAACGGCAAGGGCGTGTTGAATGCTTCGCCGAGAGGTTTGTTGAAGTTCGAAGAGTAGGCAGTCTAAACTTTGAAGCTGCTTAAGGGTCGAATCGTCTATCCCTAATATGCCGCCATGCTGATCCGTTTGTTCTGCCATCAACTCCTCATCCAGCGGTAAGGTAAACCAGAATGTTGCGCCATTTCCTGGCTCGCTTTCAAAATCGATTTCGCCGCCCATTTCATGGACAAGTCCACGACAAATACTGAGTCCTAAGCCAGTTCCCCCGAACTGACGCGCTGTAGATGCGTCTGCTTGAGAGAAGGCTTTGAAAATACTGGTTTGCTCCGAAGTCGATAATCCAATACCCGTATCCGATACCGATATTTTAAGGTTACCGAGCTTGCTATCTAGGCTGTCATCTAACATGACTCGAATTACGATTTCGCCTTCATCAGTGAACTTGACCGCGTTATTGATGAGGTTTGTGATCACCTGTTTTAGGCGTAAGGAATCGCCGAGAATCTGCTTTGGCGCATCGTCATAGTAAAGATAATTTAGTTCTAGTCCTTTGTTATGTGCCGAGGGAGCGAGCATGACTACGATGTCTTCGATCAGCTCGTGAAAGTTCATCGGTTCTTGTTCAAGTTCGATCCGTCCCGCCTCAACTTTTGAAAAATCCAGAATGTCATTGATGATCATCAATAACACCTCGGACGACTTTTGAATAGCGCGGAGGGTATCTGCTTGTTGCGAGTTAAGAGGGCTGCGCATCAATATTTTGGCAAAGCCAATAATGCCGTTCAGTGGTGTTCGAATCTCGTGGCTCATGTTTGCTAAAAACTCGCTTTTAGCATTATTGGCTTTAATCGCGTTCTTTCTGGCAATGTCGAGTTCTACGTTTTGGATTTCGATTGTTTCGAGTGTTTCTCTAAGGTCCTGTGTGGTTTGCTCAATTTCTTCGGTAATATCCGTACGATAGTTGTACATCTGAGTGCCGATTTCGGCGAGCAGCTCTTCAATAACCGCAAGATCTTTGTGTTTGAAGCTAGTCAGCTCCAAATCTTTTTTGCCTGCATGTACATCTGATAGCACTTTCTCAAAGCTTCGAAGATAAGTAAGAACTTGTCCGGTGAGATAGCGCGAAATGAAAAATGAAACAATGCTCGCAAACAGAAAAATGACAATGCCTGTTCGTATTACTTTTTCTTTTGCTGCAATAAGCGAGGAGCGATCGGCAAGTGCGAGTAGCCAAACCCTTTGCGGCGATCCGGTTTCCGCAGCGGTGTCTATGGCTTCAATATAAACCGCAAATTGCCCTCGCTCTAGAAGTTGATGCCCGCTTTCAGGGAAGTCGCTTGGATTGATGGGGGGTGTGTGAGTTCCGCCAGCATGAGAAATGATGCGGCGTTGATCGTCGACTAATGACACATTCTTCAACAGGGAGGCGCTAGACAGGCGTTCAATTTGTTTAGAGAGCGAGTTTCGATCGAGTGTCCTTGATTCCGCGATAGCTTGCGTGGCAGAGAAGACTAGATTCTGGATGGACGTTTCGTAGGCGAGTTGCCGCTGTTCGAGTCCTCTCATTGCAACAAATGTTGTAACAATAAGTGCTGCAGACAAAAGCCCAGTAACACTAATGACCAAAATTCGTGACTTGAGCGTTAGCAATCTCATACGGCGTTTAACACTTATTCTTTTCGCTTTGCGAGGGATCTTATCACGCATTTAAGAGTCTGAGAGTGTATTATGGCGCAATTATTTCGGCTCTGTTATTTGTGAGAGGAAAATGCACTTCCCGACCATTGAAGACTACGTAGGAAACACCCCTTTAGTGAGGCTGCAACGCCTGCCCGGCAATACTTCCAATACGATTTTGGTGAAACTAGAAGGAAACAACCCAGCTGGATCTGTCAAAGACCGTCCCGCTACCAGCATGATCCAGCAAGCCGAGCAGCGCGGCGATATTAAGCCAGGAGATACTCTCATTGAGGCGACGAGCGGCAATACGGGTATCGCACTCGCAATGGCGGCCGCAATCAAAGGCTACAAAATGATTCTGATCATGCCGGATAACGCCACAGAGGAGCGAAAAGCATCCATGGCTGCATACGGCGCGACATTAGTCCCTGTTACGCAAGAAGAAGGCATGGAAGGTGCGCGGGATCTTGCACTCAGGATGCAGGCTGAAGGCAAAGGGCTCGTTTTAAATCAGTTTGGCAATATGGATAACCCATTGGCGCATTATACTGGTACAGGGCCTGAAATCTGGGAGCAATCAAAAGGCGAGATGACGCATTTTGTTAGCTCTATGGGTACGACGGGCACCATTATGGGGTGTTCACGCTTTTTTAAAGAACAGAATCCGGATATCAAAATTATTGGTCTACAGCCGGAAGATGGTGCCTCGATCCCTGGCATACGACGTTGGCCAAAAGAGTATTTACCGACTATTTTTGAAGCCGATCGCGTCGATCAGATTATGGATATGGGGCAAGACGAGGCCGAAACAACGATGCGAGCACTCGCTGCCCAAGAGGGTATTTTTTGTGGAGTCTCTTCGGGTGGTTCGGTGGCTGCGGCCTTGCGGCTTAATCGGCAACTTGAAAATGCGGTAATCGTCGCCATTATTTGTGACCGAGGTGACCGATACCTTTCATCCGGTGTGTTTCCCGCACCTTAAATACTCTCTGATATTAGTTAGTCGCTCACAAGCAAACGTGTCCGAGTGATTGTCCCGCTTAACATAAAAGGCATTACGGCAAGAAAATATGGCAAGACGACGTAGGAAAAAACTTCCCCAAGAACCCATTGAGTGCGAGATATCTGGTGGTTTAAGTCATGAAGGGCGGGGCATTGCCAAGCTTGACGGTAAAACACAGTTTATTGATGCGGCTCTGCCAGGTGAACGTGTCATGGCGCAGTACGTTGAGCAGCGCGGCAAGTTTGATGAACTCAAAACGGTAGAGGTACTCGAAGCGTCGGCTGAACGTGTTACGCCTCCCTGTGCTGCCGCCGAAATTTGTGGTGGTTGTAGTTTGCAGCACATGGATACTGACGCACAGATTCAGTTTAAAGAAGCGACCCTTCGAGATCATTTCAAACATTTTGGGGAGCTTGAGCCCGAAGAGTGGATCGCTCCTATGACTGGGCCAACCCTCGGATATCGGGGTAAGGCAAGACTTGGCGTGCGGTATGTTGCCAAGAAAGAATCCGTGCTGGTGGGTTTCCGAGAAAAGCGCAACAGCTTTCTTGCGGATATGCAGCAATGTGAGGTGCTAAACCCCAAAGTGGGGCATCACCTGCTAGATTTGCGCGAATTGGTTGCAGGTCTCTCAGTTTATCGAGAGCTACCTCAGTTTGAGGTGGCCCTTGGGGAAGACGCTGCTGCGCTTGTGGTGCGTCACATGGCGCCGCTTACCGAGGACGATACCGCTAAGCTGGTTGCTTTTGGGCAGGCACAGGGTTTTCACATCTATTTGCAGCCAAAGGGGGTTGATACCGTCCATCGTATTTGGCCCGAGTCGGCCTCCAAAGACGAAGATCGCTTGCATTACACTCTCGACACACCCGATGGGCAGTCCGTAAAACTGGCCTTTCACCCGATGGATTTCACGCAGGTAAACGCGGAAATCAATAAAAAGATGGTGCGCCGTGCACTGGAATGGCTCGACGTGAAACAAGATGAGCGTGTTCTGGATCTATTTTGTGGCTTAGGCAACTTCACGCTACCGTTAGCAACTCAAGCAAAAGAGGTGGTTGGTGTCGAAGGCGATGATGCAATGGTCGTACGTGGCAAGGAAAATGCTTCCTTGAACGGGCTCGACAATGTGCGTTTTTATGGCGCCAATTTGCAAACCGATTTCACCAAGGAAGAGTGGGCGAAAGAAGGCTTCGATAAAATCTTGATAGATCCGCCTCGCTCAGGCGCATTGGATGTGTGTAATTATCTGACAACATTTGGTGCCAAGCGTATCGTGTATGTGTCGTGTAATCCTGCAACCCTGGCACGAGATGCCGGTGTGATTGTAGAAAAAGGCTATCGATTGGTGAAGGCAGGTGTCATGGATATGTTTCCGCATACCTCACATGTTGAATCGATTGCACTCTTTGAAAAGGCATAGAAGAAACGTAGACCTATGGTCAAAGTTCGTGAAGACTACATAGCTAATCGTTCTCCTGAACAGGGGATAGAGCAGTGGCTGATTAACCTTGCTGATGAGACTCAGATAGACGATCTCGACAAGGTTCGTCTAGCTTGTTTTGCAGCCCTCGAATACAGCCAAACGCCCTCTCACCCAGAGCGCTACTGGAGTAATTCAAAACACGATACCTTTCTCATTGGTCTCGAGATGGCACAGATACTCGCCGAGCTCGATCTGGATCAAAACGCGATTATTGCCGCTATTTTGTATCGTGCTGTGCGAGAAGAGAAAGCTACGGTGGATGCCATCCGGAAAAAATTTGGACCAGAAGTCGCAAATTTGATTGATGGTGTTTCTCAGATGGCTGCAATATCGTCGACCCATCAGCCATTCAAGGGGTCGGTTCTTGGGCAGACGCAAGGTCAAATCGACAACGTGCGCAAAATGCTCGTGACCATGATCGATGATGTTCGCGTTGTACTCATCAAGCTTGCCGAGCGCACGTGCGCAATTCGATCTGTGAAAGATGCGACTCCTGACAAGCGACAGCGCGTCGCACGGGAAGTGTTTGATATTTTTGCGCCGCTAGCGCATCGGCTTGGCATCGGCTATATCAAATGGGAGCTCGAGGATCTCAGTTTTCGCTACCTGCACGAAGGTGCGTATAAAAAAATCGCTAAGCTGCTTGATGAAAAACGTATTGCTCGCGACGAGTTTATCGCGGATGTCACCAATACTATCGAGGTAGAGCTAGAAAACGCCCACATTGAAGCGCAGGTGAGCGGCCGCAGTAAGCATATTTACAGTATCTGGCGAAAAATGCGTCGAAAGAATCTCGACTTTTCAGAGATTTACGACATTCGCGCGTTTCGAATTCTCGTTCCTCGTGTGAGTGACTGCTATGCATCCTTAGGTGTAGTGCACTCCTTATGGCGCCACATCCCCTACGAATTTGATGATTATATCGCTAACCCAAAAGAAAACGGTTATCGCTCACTACATACTGCAGTGGTCGGACCCAGCGGGCGGGTGATGGAAATTCAAATCCGCACGCATGATATGCATGATGAAGCGGAACTTGGCGTTTGTGCTCACTGGCGTTACAAGGGGACAGACACAAAAGCGAGCTCAAGTGGTTACGAAGACAAGATTAACTGGCTGCGACAGGTTCTCGAGTGGCAAGAAGAGGTCGGTGATGTCTCTGAGATAGCGCAACACTTAAGTGCGGATATAAACGCAGATCGTGTTTATATCTTTACGCCTAAAGGTCATGTGGTTGATTTGCCGAGTGGCGCAACACCTGTGGACTTTGCCTATCGCGTTCATACAGATGTGGGGCATGCTTGTCGTGGGGCAAAGATTAACGGACGCATTGTACCGCTGACGTATCCTTTGCGTACCGGTGAGCAAGTTGAAATTCTGACCTCGAACAACCCCTCGCCAAGCCGCGATTGGCTTAATCCAAGTTTAGGGTATATCCAAACCTCGCGCTCTAGAGCGAAAGTGGTGAACTGGTTCAAGCAGCAGGATCGTGGACGAAATATCCACGATGGTCGTGCATTACTCGAAGACGAGCTCAAGCGCCTAAGTATTGGTGACATCGCCTTTAAGGATCTCGCTCAGGAAACCAAGTATGACACTGTTGATGACATGTTTGCTGCGATTGGCGCGGGTGACTTAAAACCAACGCAAGTGGCACAGGCCGCTCAACGGATATTGGCGCCTGATCAGCAGCAACTCAAATTCAAGTTTGAGCCGAAGCATAAGCGGAGTGTGCCGAAACAGGATGATGATATTCAGATTCGTGGTGTCGGGCGCTTACTAACAACGTTGGCAAACTGCTGTAATCCAGTGCCAGGTGATCCGATCGTTGGCTACATTACCGTTGGCCGAGGTGTTTCGATTCATCGACAGGATTGTATGAACATGCTGCAGCTTGAAGACCACGAGCCTAATCGGGTCATTGAGGTAAGCTGGGGAACCGCGCCGGATGCTGCCTACGATGTCTCTATCGATATTCAGGCCTACGATCGTGAAGGTTTGCTACGTGACATTACAACGGTGCTTGCAGACGAGAAAGTAAACGTAACGGGCGTGAACACCTTCTCTAATCAGGAAGATCATACCGCGACGATTACCATCAGTATGGAAATCAAATCTCTTGATGCCTTGGGTCGGGTGTTGGCTAAGCTTAAGCAACTGCCTAACGTGATTGAAGCAAAACGGAAGCGTAATGCCTGAAAACAGTCTAAATTCGAAGTACACACTGGAAGATCTGCAATACCTAATGGCACGTTTGCGCGATCCTGATCGTGGCTGCCCTTGGGATATAAAGCAAACCTTCGCCAGTATTGTTCCGCATACGCTTGAGGAAGCCTACGAAGTCGCGGATGCCATAGAACAAGGTGACCGAGATGAGATTCGTGATGAACTCGGAGATCTGCTGTTCCAAGTGATCTTTTATGCCCGAATGGCTGAAGAAGAGGGTAGCTTCGACTTTACCGACATTACCAACGCTATCACCACTAAGCTGGTGCGCAGGCACCCACATGTCTTTCCAAATAAAGCGTTGCGTGCGTATCATCCTGAAGGTACTAGCTTTACTGATGACCAAATCAAAGGGCAGTGGGATGAAATCAAAGCGGAAGAGCGCGCGTTAAAGGCAGGTCTTGGTCAAACGCCGAAACAACGTAGTATTCTGTCTGACATTCCAAAGGCGCTCCCTTCGTTAGGGCGTGCAGATAAATTGCAGCGTCGCGCCTCTAATGTCGGGTTTGATTGGGACAATATTGACGATGTGTTTGCCAAGCTCGAAGAAGAAATTGGTGAGATACGCGAGGTTATTCAGGACGCAAAGGACAAGAGTTTCCGAGAGCCTGATATTCATGCAAGGCTTACGGATGAAGTGGGTGATTTGCTGTTTTGTGGCGTTAATCTAGCGCGTTTTCTGAAGGTAAATCCCGACGAGGCATTGCGTGGCTGTAACGATAAATTCACCCGGCGCTTTAATCATATAGAGCGAGCATTGGCCGAGCAGGGCAAAGCGTTTGAAGACTGCACTCTAAAAGAGCTTGATGCACTTTGGGATGAAGCCAAGCAGTTCAATTGAAATAGTTATCCAAGGTGGGTATGGATTTGCTCGTTGATGGCGCGGATTCGCGCCTCCATTTCGCTCACTAAATGGGCTTCTGGTATTTCCCCTGAGCGTGCAGCTGACTCTAATTCAGCGGCTGCCGCTGCATCTTCATCTGCACACATATTGGCCAGCGCGCCTTTTAACGAGTGAGCGAGATGGTAAATCTCTTCCGTATTCCCAGAGGTGATTGCTGACTCGAAAACTGGCGCTCCGCTGTCATATTGTGTTGTGAATATACCGAGTATCTTCTCCACAATTGTCGCGTTATTACCCAAACGAGCGCTCAATGCATCAATGTCTATCATTCAGTTTCCTCCGCAAAACTATCCAAAATATAGACGCTAAAAGCATATAGGTAAAATTTTTAGCGTAATTAGAAATAGTCTTTGGTTGCTTTAGTGCCGTTGCATGTAGTAACAAAAATACACCAATTACACTGCGATATTTGGGTAACAAATTTGGTATAAAAATCAAACCATTAAAGCACTGCGTTGGTCGTTGAGTTTTTGCGCCGTTGAGATGTTTTTAGTGCTTGTTTGAAAAGGCATTAATGAGGTGCATCGGTCACTATGGTTTAGCTAAGTAGTGTCGCTTGTAGCACTTTGCTTTAGCACTTAGTTGCTGCCTTGAGGCCCTGACGCAATGTCGCGTGATACTGCTGTAAAGATTGAGGAAAGGTGAATGCCAGATAGTTCTAACCGCGAGAAAGCCCCGTTGAATGATAATGGTGGTAGCGTTGGAGGTAACAATCGTTTGAACGTTCATACGCAAAATCAGCAGTCTGCTTATGTTTTAACGGGTGTCGGGCCGCTTAAATCTCAGTCGCAAGGCGAGCATTTATACGCTCTTAGCTCAGATAGTGATGTCGGCGAGCGAGCTCATGGCGTTGATGCTGACGCTGATCCAGACCCCACACCATTCGGGTTTGCAGTTAATGAAGATGACTCAATTGTCCTCACAGAGAAGCAATTGCTCGATGCAGTAAACCCGGAACACCGAAATAGCGATACGTGGACGATCGAGGGCTTTGCGGTCGATCCAAATTTCGGAACGGTCGTTAACAATGGCGATGGCAGCTGGACAGTCTGGCCTGACCACAATTTTTCCGGAGACATGTCGCTGACCTTTATGATCAATGACGGCGTAGATTGTTCACCAGAAAATGTACCGTTGACGGTTGTTCCGCTGCATTGTGCGTCTGACAAAAGTGCATCGCACGACACGGGTACGATGGTTTTGGAAGACCGCGACGATGCCTAGCTCTCCGATCATTCGGTATCGGGGGATGACAATGACAACATCTTCGGCTTAGGCATACAGTGTGTCCGGCATTCAACTTACTTACGATGCGGTTGAAGACCGCGTTTTATTGCAGAGTCATCAAGATGTTTCGCAACCCTCTTGGTGGTTGAGCCGCCGCGCCTTATTGAAGATTATTCATAGCCTTAATTCTGCCTTATTTGCCAAATATGAAACCGAACAAATTCTGCAGCGCGTTGTTGATGGCTCTAATTCCAATGACTCGGTAAGCTCTAATGCTTTGAATGAACAAGGCGCGCGCGATGATTATGAGCGTTACCGTCAAGACTTGCTCGAGGGGAGTACATCCCGAATGGAACGACACTCAACGCCAGTGCCTGACGCCAATCTATTTCCTTTTGCCCGTATCGTGAATGTCGACGTGCAAGAGAACCGTAGCATGGCGATGACCTTTTCAGACGGTGGTGCTAAGGGGTTAAGGTTAGAATTTCAGGAAGAAGGTTTGCAGCTTTTCGTCCAAATGTGTGCAGAGCTAGTGCGACAATGCCAGTGGTAATGTCGGCACCTAAAATCGCTTACCCAGAGAGATGTAAAAGCTCTCGTCTTGCGTGTTGGTTCGCCCATAACCAAGAAAGGCTGGCCCAATCGGGCTGTCCCAGCCAAAAAATGCTGCACCGCTTTTGAACGTAGAATCCCAGCTTATCGCGCTGCGCTCCTCCCAAACATTGCCTGCCTCCGCAGAGATACCGAGATAGAAGGGAAGGTTTGTTCCACCCATCGGGTTTTTGGCTAACTCATAGGTATAAACTAATCTGGCGAAGCGCAAAAAAGGACCGGAGAGAAAGTCTCGGTCTAAGCCGGATAGATTGAGAAAGCCGCCTAACTCAAAGTTGGTAAATCCAATAGGCCCTTCATTGTACGCATTGCCAAAACGCAAAGTTGGCTTCAATGTATGTGCTCCGAGTGATCCGGCAACACTAAGGTCAACTTCGAATTTGTTCGCATATTCTTCTGGGAGGCCTAGTGCCTGGGTCGCGCTGCGGCGCAAGGCAATATCGAGCTTTGAACCGGAGCGGGAAAAGTCCGCCTCATCAAGTGTGTCATATTCGGCACGAATCAGGATGGAATCGCTGTCGTAATCAATCACGTCCAGCCCAATTTGACTAGACAATGTGTCGGGCAGTTCAATATCGCCATTTTGAATTTCAGCGGCGGCAATCATGTCAAAACTGTCATTAAATTCAAATCCAAACCCCGCCTTTGTGGTATTTGACGAGTTGATGACCTCACCGACAGAATCGCCAGAAGAATCGAAGTAATTGGAGATTTCTCGTTTATATTCGCTGTCTGCGAGTAGAAAAAAACTACTCGTGTAGATCGGCCAATAGAGGTCTGTTTTCAACACTTTTTCTGAACCAAACTGAACGGAGTTAGTCCATTCTGCCCCGTATGGGCTCAAGTTGGTTAGTCGCATAGCCGCGCCAATTTCAAAGAGGCTGAAACTACGAAAGTTATCCTCAAAGCTGAATAAAAAATCGAGATATCCCGGTCCCCATTCCTTTTCCTCGATGAGTATTTTCATCGTCGATTGTTCGTTACTTTCTTCCACAAAGGTGGTGACGCGTGCAATGGTTCCCTGACCATAGAGACGTTCGATGCCTTCCCGAATTTGACGCTTGGTGTATGGCCCTTCATGACTGAGCCGCATGCGGTAAAAAATATAATCATCCGCAAGACGGGTTTTATTATTGAGAATAATGCTGTCGATGTTGTGGTTCAGATGCGCCAGTTCAGGCTGATCGACAACGTGCTTTGATGTGTAGTTTTGAGCGATGCTCTGAAGTTTATCGCTTTGAACATTAGCGGCTGCGTAGCCGGCTTGTATGCCCTTCTCGGTGCTGCTGAAATCAGTCAGCGTAATACCGTCTAGATTCGGTTTAATGAGTAAATCGGCTTCGCTGAGTAGGGCGCGCGCACGTTGTTGGTTCTCAAAAGTGAGGAAGTTGCTAAGTTGACCAAGTACATCAAACGTATTGTCGATGTCCTTTGCAGGTAAGGGCAAAGAGCCGATATCTACGGCGATAACAATGTCGGCACCTAAATCTTTGGCGACACTCACAGGTAGGTTATTGGCAATACCGCCATCAACCAAAACGCGGCCATCAATCTCGATAGGACGCAATATTCCCGGTAGTGACATAGAGGCTTGCATTGCTGTCGCAAGGTCGCCTCTGTCTAGCACAATCTGCTCTCCGGTTTCGAGATCAGCGGCGACAGCGCGATAGCTCACAGACAAGTCATCAAAGCTCTTAAGCACTGGATAGGAGCCAAGCATCGACTCAATAAGGCGGCGCATCCCTTGTCCCTGAAAAATGCCTTTCGGTAGTTTAAAACCATCGGCGTCAAAGCCTATGCCGAGCTGGATCGGGTAAAGGTCATCATGGCGCTTGCGCCTGTTTGGTATGCGCGAACGGGGGAGATCGTCAACATAGCCTGAGTTCCAGTTCGCCTTGATAAAAAGCTGTTCGATTTCGGCTGCGCTTTTTCCACTGGAGTAGAGTCCCCCAACAAACGATCCCATACTGGTGCCGACGATTAAGTCGATCGGTATCTCTCGCTCTTCTAATGCCTGCAATACACCCACATGCGCACTGCCGCGAGCGCCGCCTCCCGCAAGCACCAAGCCGATACATGGGCGATCGACCGCGCTTTGACATGCGGCACTTTTGGCAGGCTCATTGTTTGTCGACGCAGCCAAGGTTGACCATGACGTCAAGCACAGAGCCAGGCTTGGCAATACCCCAAAAATTAGCTGTAAAAAGGACAAAAAGCTTGTCTTATAAGACGACAGTAAAGTCATTGTCACCTATGCTCTAGGTAAGAGAGAAAAAAAGGAAATAACTGATTACTGGGCTACTATGAATGGCACTTAAGCTGAATTCAAGGAGCGTGACATGAAAGGTATTGTTTTTACCGAGTTTATTGAGTTAGTGGAAGATACTTTCTCAATGGATATGGTGGATGACATTCTTGATGACTGTGATCTCGACAGCGGAGGAGCCTACACTTCGGTTGGTTTATACGATTATAACGAGATGTTGCAGCTGGTGGGGGCATTGTCGAAGCGAAGTGATACTCCGATACCAGATTTACTGCACGTGTTTGGTAAACATCTGATTTATAAGTTCAGTAGCAATTTTTCCTCAATGTTTGAGGCCGCCCCTGATGCATTTACATTTCTTGAAGGTATCGACAATCACGTGCATTTAGAAGTACGAAAGCTCTACCCAGATGCTGAACTTCCACAGCTTGGTACCGAGCGACCTGACGCCAATACATTGTTGATGCATTATCAGAGTAACCGCCCCTTTGCTGAATTGGCTTATGGCTTAATGAGTGGAGCCATTGATTATTTTGGTGAGGCGATTGAAATCATTCGTGAAGATGAGAATACCGATGGCACGGTACAAACCTTCATTCTCAAAAAAGCTGGGTAGCTGTGTTTGGACGCGCTGAATGACTGAAGAAGACAAATGGAAGCGACGGCTAGAACGCGAGCGCTCTGCCCGAAAACAGGCGGAGCAGGTTCTGGAGCAAAAGAGCATTGATCTTTGGGAGGCAAACGAAGCTCTGCGATCGCTAACGTCTGAACTGCAGCAAAAAGTCGAAAAGCGCTCGGTTGATATGGTTCAGGCTCTAGAAAAAGAAGTCGAGGCGAACAAGGCTAAAAGCGAATTTGTGAGCATGATTAGCCACGAAATGCGCACGCCATTAAATGCCATTATTGGTTTTAGCGAGATCTTGGTTTCACCCGACAGAGCGAAAGACCTAACGCCAGATCAAACACAGCACTACACCGAGAATATCCATACGGCTTCAAAAGGTTTGCTGTCACTTATTAATGACATTCTCGATATGGCGAAAATCGAGGCCGGAAAGCTTGAGCTGGAAGAGATCGATTTTGAACATAGTAAGCTATGTACCCAGCTTTTCGACACCTACAAAATTACCGCAAATAGCAAACCTGTTGAAGTTAAGCTTGAGCTTGATGAAGCGATCCCTGACAAACTGATGGGGGACCCGAATCGCGTGAGTCAGGTGGTCAATAACTTGTTCTCAAATGCGCTAAAGTTCACCGACTCTGGTGCGGTAACCCTTATTGCAAAGCTCGTGAAGAGTTCGAGCAAAGGTATTGATGTAGAGTACTGCGTGCAAGATTCCGGTATCGGCATGTCTGCAGAGGTTTTGGAGCGCCTGTTTCAGCCCTTTACTCAGGCCGACAACTCTATGAGCCGAAAATACGGTGGAACCGGCCTGGGCTTAACCATTTCTCGGCAGCTGGTTGAGGCCATGGGTGGCAAAATATGGGTGGAAAGTAAGCTGGGAGAGGGCTCTCGGTTTTCTTTCAAGGTGCGTTATCAATCCTCATTGAATGTCGCATCCCAAAGCAAAAAACGTGATAGCGAGGAGCCTATCGGTAGAAGATTGGCTGGGTTCAAGTTGCTGCTTGTCGAAGATGATCCGATCAACCAAGAGCTGGCTAAATACCTTATCGAAAGTGAGGGTGCAGATTTATCGATTGCCGATAATGGCCTTGAGGCGGTTGCCGCGATTGAGGAAGCGCCCTTTGATTTGGTGTTAATGGATTTGCAAATGCCTGTGTGTGATGGCTACACGGCGACAATTAAGGTGAGAGAACATGCCGAGTTTGATACATTGCCGTTCGTCGCGATGACGGCTAACGCCGCAAGCGATGTGCGTGATCGCTGTCTTGAAGTAGGCATGAACGACTTTCTCACTAAGCCCTTTATCATCGAAGATCTACTGCAGTTGATTGAAACCTACTGTAAACCGAGAGATGCGCTGCAACTGGTTCCAGAAGCCATTGATGATATTGCTGCGCTGCTGGATGACGGAGAGGAAACCATCCAACTCATTGATTCGGATAAAGCATTGGCAGTGCTGCATGGTAATCGGCACTTGTACCGTAGAGTTCTAGCTCAGTTTAAGCAGTGCTGTGACGATGGTGTTTACAGTTTGGATTCTCGGCGCATACAGAACAACCGGCGCGACACGATGCGTTTGGTATTTAACGTAAAACGTTTGGCCGAAACCATTGGCGCGTATTATATTTCCAATTTGCTCGCCGAGTTGGAAGGAGCCGTTGAGGTTGATGATCGCGAAGCGATTGAGCGGATTGTTGACAGCTATACAACGGGCATTGAATATGTCGCCCGTGAAATCGAACAAATAGATCTTTCCAAAAACGAATAAAACAGAGCTCGGGTTTTAACGTTTAACTCGATGCTCCAAAACTACGATAAATACTAAAGGAGTATCGTGTGCTGCAAAAAGTATCCCCCTTTCTGGTTCTGATTTTGTCGATGACTGGCGTTGGCCTGATTGAGGTGTCTGTTTCCTGGAGTCTCTATTACTGGTTTGGTTGTTACATCGCTGTGGGTTTGCTGTTCATTATTCAGGCTAAAGACGGCGCTCAACAAAACGCGATTTTACATCATATCTTGCACTGGCTTGGGAGTATTGGTGCTTTAGGAATTGTGTTCTTGTTTATCAAAACGGAGCGCTTAGACGCCTCTCAGGCTGGGTTGGTCGCCGTATTACTGCTCGCCTTAGCCGTGTTTACTGACGGTTTGCGCATTCACTCTCGCTTCATGCTTGTAGGCATTTACTTGTTTGTTACTGCTGCAATTATGGCCTATATAGAAGCATTCATTTGGTGGTTTTTGCTTTTATCCATTGCTTTGATCGCCTATGAAATATACTGGATGCGTAAACCGAGCCGCTCCAGTTAACGCACAGATAGGAGCCTGCCCGGCTTAGTGCCGGTGCTCGCCTCCTTGCTAAAAGAGAGGCATGCTTGGAATTTCTAATTGAGTTTTTTAGCTCCGACTATATGCCGCACGGCCATTGTTTTCTTTGGTTGCCAGGCATTCTTTGGCTGACCGTCGGTGCGGACGCGCTGATTGCTATCTCCTACTTTTCGATCCCAATCGCGCTCCTTATTTTTCTTCAAAAACGACCTGATATTCAGTTTCGTGGCATCGCGCTGCTGTTTGCCGCGTTTATACTGCTTTGTGGTATTACTCACTTATTTTCTATTTACACCATTTGGTACGGCTCATATGGGGTGATGGCGATACTAAAAGCGATGACCGCGATCGTATCGTTTGCGACCGCCGTTGCCACTTTTCGTTATATCAAGCCCGCTTTAAGTATCCCTACTCCCGAGCAGCACGAACAAGCATTGAGAGAAAGATTTGTTCGCGAGCGAGAAATAGAGCAGCTTAAGTTAGAGAAGCGCTTCGATAGTTTGGTTCGCGCCGCAATCGACTTTACGCCATCTGGTGTGTTGATTATTCGCGCCACAGGCGAGCTTGTGTACGCAAACAAAGAGGTTGAACGACTGTTTGGCTACGATGAAAACCAGCTGGTTGGTCAGCACATTGAATCGCTGATTTTGGAGCAGGATCGCTCTGGGCATTTGATGCATTTTTCGCGCTTTTTTAGTCATTCAGATGCGCCTCAAGCGATGGCGAAAGGCCGAGTAGTGCAGGGTCGAAAAGCAAATGGTGAGTCGGTTCATCTCGAGGTAGGTCTGGTACCAAAAAGTATCGACGGGGAGAAATTCGTCTTTGCCTCCATTATCGGTGTTAACGAAGTACTAAATTTGGAAGAAACTGTGGTGACACAGTCTTCGAGATTATTAAGAGCAATTGAAGCTGCCGATGAGGGCATCTGGGAATGGAATGTCCAAAACGGTGATGTCTGGTATAGCCCCAGACTGCTTGAGTTGATTGGTTTTGATCCGGCCTCGCAAGGCTATAGTCTCGACGATTGGTTGGGGCATATTCATCCCGACGATAAGTCGAAAGTAAGCGCGGTGCTGCAGGGGCACTTTGAAAAACGAACCCCTTACTTGGTTGAGTACAGAGGGAAGAATTCCCATGGTGAGTATGAATGGATGCAAGCGCGTGGTGAAGCGCGTTTTGATGAGCGCGACAAACCGCTCTTTATGTATGGCACATTGGCAAGCGTAAAAGAAACAGTCGCGTTGTCCGATCAGCTTGAAGAGCAGATTGCCATCAATGATGAAATCTCAAAGGACTTTATCAATACCTTTGAGCTTGCCGCTGTGGGTATTGCGCATGTTTCCACCGAAGGTAATTGGCTGAGAGTGAATCAAAGACTCTGCAGCATAGTGGGTTATACAGAGGGAGAATTGTTGACGTTAACCTTTCAGGATATTACGTATCCGGATGACTTAGAGAAAGACCTCTCCTTACTCAGTGAGTTAATGAATGGGAAAGCAAACTCTTATGCACTTGAAAAACGTTATTTCCATAAAGGCGGTCATATTGTCTGGGTTCATCTGACTGTGTCGGTGGTGCGTTCAGAGGACAAACGTACAGGAGAAAAAAAACCGGAGTATTTTATCTCCGTAATTCAGGACATTTCAAAACGCAAAGAAATCGAGAAAGAGTTGGCAAACTCGAATGCAGAGCTAGAGCGATTTGCTTATGCGGCGTCTCATGACCTGCAAGAGCCCTTGCGTAAAATTATGATGTTCTCTGATAGCCTTCAGGAGCGTTTACAAGGGGAACTCGCTGATGAGGATGCCCAATATGAGTTAAGCCGAATTGCAGATGCTGCCAGTAGAATGAAGGCCATGGTCTCAGCGTTGATGGAACTCTCAAGAGCGCAACGCCTTGAGGTGACTCTTCAGCAAATCAACTTAGAGGCGTTGTTGCAGGATGTGACAGAGCAACTCGATGCGCTGATCCACGAGCGTCAAGCGAATGTGCGCCTAATTGGTGGCTCTACCGGTTTGATTATCGATAAAGCGGCAATGCTGCACGTATTTCAGAACCTCATTACCAATGCTATCCGTTATTGCCCCGAGGAAAGAGAGCCGCAAATACACATTTCGTGCGAAGAGAACCAAAAAGAGGTTGTTATTCGCGTGAAGGACAACGCCGGCGGTATACCAGAGAATATGCATGAAGCGATCTTTGAACCATTCCGTCGTTTGGTGACCAAGTCGATTTCGGGTTCGGGAATGGGCTTGTCGATTTGCCAGCGAATCATCGAGCGCCACGGCGGAACCATTAAAGTAGAA
Organism: Oleiphilus sp. HI0079; assembly: GCF_001635105.1. Classification (NCBI taxonomy): domain Bacteria; kingdom Pseudomonadati; phylum Pseudomonadota; class Gammaproteobacteria; order Oceanospirillales; family Oleiphilaceae; genus Oleiphilus; species Oleiphilus sp. HI0079. The sequence goes on along the minus strand of NZ_LWFT01000661.1, from coordinate 5,561 downwards.
GAGAGCAATGATCAGGGTTCTAGCTTTTTAATTTGTCTTCCCAAAAATTGAACTACAATTTCCATTGCCAAATAGGATGTAAGATTCGGGGTATATACATGAGCACGAAGGATGTGCAGTTTTTGTTCATTGATGATGATGTGGATGAGCACTACTTATTTAAAGGAGATCTAAATCGTTATGCGCCAGATGCCGATCTTCAATGTTTTGATTCATGGGTAACCTTCGAGACATATTTGGCAGAGTCAAACTACAAACTCCACAAGCGCACGGTCGTGCTGCTGGATTTGAACATGCCAGAGATCAGCGGTTATGAAGTAATAGAGCGTATTCGGTCTGATAGACGCTTAGATGCGCTTCCGATTATTGTTTACAGCACCTCTGGAGCCGACGCAGATATTCAGAAGAGTTATCAATTGGGGGCCAATAGCTTTGTTACCAAACCACATGATCGAGATCAGGCCGAGTTTGTCACTCGAGTGCTTGCAGAGTACTGGTCCAACTGCGCAAAACTGCCAAGCCTGAGTTGATCCGGTTTTTAGGTATGTTGGCCATAAACAAGGAGTGCAAAAGGACTAAGATGGCGATGAAGGACGACAACTATACAGTGTTGATAGTCGAGGACGATCCAGACGATCTTCGGATGATCATGTCTTTGTTGAAAAAAGACGATAGGCGCAGCTATCAGTTTGAGCATTGCAATACGCTTGGCGCGGCGCTGGAACGTTTGGATACAGAAAGCTTTGATGTTGTTGTCTTGGACTTGGGCTTGCCTGACTCCAGCGGGCTTGAAACACTGACGAGTATTCAAGAACACAACATCGAAACACCAATGGTCATTCTTACCGATTTGGACGATGAAGACTTTGCAGAGCAAGCACTTCAACTGGGTTTTGAAGAGTATGTACCGAAGTCAGCTTTAAAATCATCCAGAATTGATTGGCAAATTAAGCAGGCGGTAGAGCGGCATAAAATCACGCGTAGCTACTATGAACGCGCAACCGTGGATGCGCTTACCAAAATCCACAACCGAGCCTATTTTGATGAGGTGCTCGAAAGGGCCGTATCGGAACACGATCGCTCTGGTGAAGCCATGGCATTGGCGCTGATAGATGTTGATAACTTCAAAATACTAAATGATGAACAGGGCCATAGCGCGGGTGACAGAGCATTGAAGGCGCTCGGTGACACACTAAATGCCTGTAAACGCAAAGAAGATATTGCGGCGCGAGTCGGTGGTGATGAGTTTGCCTTGCTGATGGTGTACACCAAAGAACGCACCGGGGCGGCGTATCTTATTGAACGTATTCGTAGTCATTTTCAGGACTTCGCTTCCAAAGCCGGCTTGAACTTTGTGCCGACTTTGAGCATTGGTATTGCTTGGCATGCGCCGCCTATGACACCTGAGAAGCTGTACGAAAAAGCCGATAAAGCGATGTATCAGGCTAAGAAGATGGGCAAAGGGGCACACATCGTTCTTGAATAGAATTTGATGTAGCAACTATCGATGAGACGCTGATGCTAAAACGTGTCGATCGATCGGTTGATGGGTTGCGATACTCCCAGACCATAAAGCGCTAGATCAAGGCGCGGCCACAGCTTAGAGCGGCGCTTCGCACTCGACGGACTTCTTTTTGCAAAACTTCACTCCAGGTTTGGCCTCTGTACGCGGTACCATTTAGCGTCATGTCGTCCAAATTCGATCGTTTCTCTATGCCGCTAATAGCAATAAAACAGATTCTCAGCCCTGGTTCGTCATCACTTGTTCGCGATGCGCAAACGCATGGTGCCTTGCCGTTAGGTGCGGTTCAGCGATTGCAGGATGAACAGGATAACTCGCTTTTTGGCGTGTCGACAGAAACATCGACAGATGAGCCAACAAACCTCTCCAAAAGTATGGGCGAGCAAGTGAGCTTATCGCCCATGTCCCAGCTTAAGGAGATGCTACGTCAACGCGTGGCTGATCTGTTCTCTCGTTCAGAAGCCTTGGTACGCCGAATTATAATGTCGGGTCCAGAGCAGGTTGAAGCACTCTCTAATGAGCTGAAACGTTTTGGCCTAGATCTAAAACGCCTCATCTCGCAATACAAAGCCCTAAAAGGAATGGAAGATATCCAGGGTTTTCAGGCGGGCTCTCAGTCCTCGTCCGATTCGCTATCGAGTGTCACGCGTCTTGCCAGCGCTTCGGAAGTCTCTTCCTCCTCAATCACGGAACCGTCGCAAAGCGCGTCTTTGTTTGTTCTGGAGCAAAGTGGAAAGATGGAATTCTCGATGGGTGTGGCTAACGTTTCACGAGAGGTTGATCAAAACACGCAGTTTGGTGCGAGTGCAATGGATAAACTGAAACAGGAGGCGATTAGCGCATACGAGCAGTTTTCTTCGCAAGATGGCTTTTCAGATAAAAACAGCCAGCAAGCCCGAGAGCAGGGCGGCAATGAAGAAGATGGTATCGAAGCGGGTTTTCGAGAGATTCTGAAAAAATTAAAACAAGCACGAGATTTATTAGAAGCCAAGGCTCGTTTTGAGGATGACAGAGAGAGCTTGGAAGTGCTGGAAGACGTGAAGCGTATTGAAAATGCGGTAGTAACAGAATTAGCGCAGTTTGATTCCTCCAACATGCCGTCTTGAACCAATGCCTGGAAGCGCTTCTCATTCGGACTATTCGTCTTATGTCCGGATAGTGTTTTAAAGGGAGGGAAGCGCCCTCACGTTAAAATAATCGATCGAGCTCGTTATGAATTAGCACCACGCATTGTGAAGCGAAGAGCATTCTAGGGCCAAGATTGAGTTTCTCGGTGCCGTATCGCTTTAGCGTGTTGTAGCTCTTTTTTGGCATTGGGATATGGTCGGTAAGAATAAAGCAGGGATTGGGTTTGAACTCGACCTCTCGTATTGATTCGCCCTTGATGTCCATCATGTAAAGCGCATGCTCTTCGGCTAGTTCCTTGACCAAACGCTCGAAACTAAGTGTTCGAACGCGCAGGCCCGGTTCGACCTGTTTCTCTTGCTCTTTACGCATGCCCACCGAAACACGAAGTGCCCGAGCGACTTTTTCCAATAAGGCTGCCTCGTGAAAGCCGCCAATGTTAGAAAGCTCTTCTGCAGTAAAGGTGACGGTGCGTGAGAAGTCCGCGGTGCTCTCTAAAACTACGTGGACGATCACGTTGTCTCGATGTGACTGGGCAACAAACATCGCATTCATCAACGTGTGCGCAATAATCTCGGTGTGGGCATCGAGTCCTACTTCAGCCAAAAAGGCATCGGGATCAGTGGGTGCCGCTCGGGCTCTAAGAACAAAGGTCGTGGTCATTACATTACGTGTTTAGATGAACGTTCCGCGATTATATCTTAATGGTCTAGTGCTTCGCAGTTATATATCGATTCTTGCCATTTTGGGTCGAGCCGCTTCATGGTAAAGCCGTTTTCGTTGATTACGTTTGGTAGCGGACTGTTACAAAACATTGCAACATCGCCATCATGGCGGCTTTTTTCTGTTCTAAGCTTTGCTCAATATTTATGTGACGTCTGTCACAAAAGATGTTTGATGGGATCAGGGAAGGAAGGTTATGGAGATACGCATGGTAGAGCGCCGCAACGACAAGACACGCGAGAACAGCACGCGATATAGTGTTGATTTGAACCGACGCGTTGCTACATTACGCAAAGTGCGGACGGGCACTGAGGTGGGGGTGCGTGCATCGCCGGAGGAATTCGATTTTCATCTTCATACGGTCATCTATCGTTTGCTTGAAGCGGATGGCGAGAGCGATTACAGCGGCCCTTTCATGATCGATGCAGAGGGCATAGTGCGTGTTGCTGGTGTACTCGATGAGAGCCGCGACTACGCCTTTATTATTGAGGCCTTATCTTCTGATGGTGAAAGCGTTCAAAGTGACGTTCAAACGCTTAGCATCGGCGATATTCTAGATACAAAGCATTAGTAGTTCGGCATTCGCCGATTCTTTTGAAATTCGTTCTTTCTTTTCCGGTATTTCTCAAAGACAGACTCTTGTTTTTCTCGTTTTTCTCGTCACTCTCGTCGCCGTATTTTCAGTGTTTGAGGTCGGAGCAGGAGCGCGTTGAAAGGGGTACGATTAAGCGTCTTGCTTCGTCACGTCGAAACATTCGGGGTGCGCTAACGCGTGATCTTGTCATGTTCTTCGCCAATTCACATCGCTTCGAACAGGGCTTTTTTAGGTTCCTCCGCGTTTCCAAGATCGATCGTCCAAATGTCGTAATGCATAGCGAGAAGTCTGTCTCTTGTGATTAGATGCGCTACCATGCGGCGGTTCTTTTGCCGGCCTTCGGACGTGTCATTGCTGGCAATCGGTTCGTCAGGACCAAGACCCGTGGTGAGTACCTGTTCTTTTGAAACGTTAAAGTCACTAATGAGGATATTTGCGACGGCTTTTGCGCGCTGTTTTGATAGTGCGATGTTCTTAGAACGCGGGCCGGTGTTATCTGTATGTCCCTCTATTAGCACGACAAACTCGCTACTTTGTTGATGTAGCTTGGCCAGCTCTTCGATAGCTGGGTAGTAACGTTTCTCTATCTCAGCGCTGCCTGTCGCAAATTCAACATCGAGATCTATTGAACGAATCGAATTGACTAGCTTTGCGCAGCCTTGGTTGTCCAGCTCGACACCTTCTTTGTGATCGTCACATTCATCTCGGTGATCAATTACACCATCTGAATCGCTGTCGGATATCTTGGCTTGCGCAGGAACAAAGGGTTGTTCTGGATAGGGTGGCACGACATCTTCATTATGTTGCGCGGGAAGCCCTGAGCCAAAGCTGTCGAATCGTGGGTCTTCGGGCGGGTTTGTACCGCATGCTGTTAAACCGAGGCCGGCGAGCACAAGCGTTAAGGTAATACGAGAGATTTTATCCATTGGTCGTTGCCTCCTCTGTGCCGGTTTCATCTTCTTTCTCTAGCAGCGGGGTCATCACGTTTACACGCAACGCATCTAAAATGTAGCTCATGCTCGCAACAACACGATACTGGGAGTATACATACTGATAGTCTGACGCGAGATATTGCTTGCGCGCTTCAAATAGCTCGTTTTGTGCATCTAACAAATCAAGAAGGGTTCGACGGCCCGCTTTGAACTGCGCCATATACAACTTGGCGCTCTCTGCAGACTGATCAACGTAATCCTGTAGATGAACGAGTGTTTGTTTGAGCGTCATGTAGGCGTCCCATGACGAGTCGACATTTGCTTGCACTTCGCGATAGATACGATTAGAACGCATGCGCGCGGCCTCTTCCTGATAACGCGCTTGTTTCTGCTTCGAATTGCTACGGCCGCCTGAATAGAGATTCCAGTTCATCTCAAGCAACACGCGCCATTCATTTTCATGGCCTTGCTCGCCAGAGACATGATCCTTCCAGGTTTGGTCTGCAACGATGTCGAGGTTCGGGTAATAGTGAGCGTTTAAACCGTCGGAGTTCGCTGCAGAAGCTTGCGCACTTAGGCGGCTGGCAATGAGGTTTTGGTTATTCGCTAGTGCGAGTGTTGTGGCGCGTTCATTGCTTTCTGGCAAGTAGGTGCTGTCTATTTG
>NZ_LWFT01000660.1:0-876 GCF_001635105.1 Oleiphilus sp. HI0079 | reverse complement strand
TTCCTCATCGGCAAACGAAGATTCGTTTGCGGACGGTTTGTTGGATTGTCCACACTATACTCGACCGGAGGTGTTAGATGGCCAGAAAGTGCCTGATGTGCTGCTCTCTGGTGATCATGAAAGAATTCGAAAGTGGCGCGTTAAGCAGTCACTTTGCAGAACGTACGAGCGACGACCAGACTTGCTCGACAAAAAAGATCTAACGCGAGAGCAAAAACAGCTTTTGGATGAGTTTTTAAAAGACGTGAATCGGTAAGTAAGGTTGCGATAACCTGACTTACTCTATTTTTGGAGTATAAAATGAGCAGCAAAAACAACATCATCAGCGCATTAGAAGCTGAGCAAATGACAGCGGATATTCCTGAGTTTGGCCCAGGCGATACCGTTGTAGTACAAGTGAAGGTTAAAGAGGGCAACCGCGAGCGTTTGCAGGCTTTTGAGGGTGTCGTGATTGCGAAGCGTAACCGTGGTCTTAACTCTTCGTTCACCGTTCGTAAGATTTCTTACGGAGTTGGTGTTGAGCGTACCTTCCAGACATTCAGTCAGCTTGTCGATAGCATTGCGGTCAAGCGACGTGGCGATGTTCGTCAGGCGAAGCTTTACTACTTGCGTGAGCTCAGTGGCAAGGCTGCGCGTATCAAAGAGAAGCTAGGTTAATCGCCCATTGATTAAAAAACCTCGACATTGTCGGGGTTTTTTTGTTTCAGGCTTCGCTTTACGATGACGCTAGGGTGTATTACTTACGGATTTGATTTTTGTGAGGCTTAATTGGTTACCGATTCTTCGATATTGATAAATCGTTTCGTTGGTATGCTGTGGCTAGAGCATGGTCTTAGCGAAAATACCCAGCAGGCCTATAGAAAAGATGTTGAGTTA
>NZ_LWFT01000659.1:0-1287 GCF_001635105.1 Oleiphilus sp. HI0079 | reverse complement strand
CTGATAAAGGCGAGGGTGGCCAATATGGACCATTATCGAAAATTTCTTGGAGACACGCTTTTGTCTTTACCGGGAGTGCAAGAGTCCACCACTCTTGTGGTGATGGAGCAAGTAAAAGACACCACGTACTTAAAACTTCGCCGAAACTAGCTTTAGACTCTATCAGGTTGATCTGCAGCCAGTAGACAAAGCATATTCGTGGCAATGGTCGCACCGGCAAGGGCGGTCATTTCTGCGTGATCATAAGGCGGAGCGACTTCGACAACGTCGCAACCAATGATGTTGAGCCCCGTAAGCCCTTTGATAAGCTGGATAGCCTGATAGGTATTGAAGCCGCCACAGACAGGCGTTCCGGTACCTGGTGCGCAGCTCGGATCTAGAAAATCCACATCAAAGGTAATGTAACAGGGGTTGTTCCCTACACGATTGTGAACCTGCTCGATACACGCTTCAATACCGCGACTGTGTAGCCAATCTGCATCAAGAACTAAGTAGCCATGCGTATCTTTGTTGACGGTGCGCATACCAATCTGTACCGATCGCTCGGGCGCGGTAATCCCTTGCTTAGCGGCATGATAAAACATTGTTCCGTGATCAATTCGCCCGTCATCATCGGTCCAGGTGTCGCTATGCGCATCAAAATGAATAAGAGAGATTGGCCCATGCTTTTTAGCGAGCGCTTTAATAACCGGATAAGTAACAAAGTGGTCTCCACCGATTGATAATGGTGTTACACCTGCATCAACAATTCGGTCGTAATAGGCTTCTATCTCACTTGGAACTTTATCTGGATAACCGGGATCAAATACGCAGTCTCCATAATCAATGACATTGAGTCGATCAAAAGGGTCAAAAGTCCACGGCCACGGCGACGCCCATGCTAGATTTGTCGATGCAGCTCGCACAGACCTTGGTCCGAGTCGCGCACCTGGCCGGTTTGAGGTCGCTAGGTCGTAGGGAATACCGACTACTGCGACATCAACGCCCTCTAGAACTTTCGAATAATTACGGCGTAAGAAGCTGGTCGCACCAGAATACATGGGTTCAACTTGAGTGCCGTAAGGCCCCTTGCGTGTAAACGCCAGGTCGCCGTGGCTATATTGATCAAAATCTTCAGACATGTCTGCCTCGTCGCCTTATTTACTGATTGGTATTCGTTTTATACGGTCGAAAGCAAGAATTCGCGTTCCCAAGAACTGATAACGCGTTTAAAACCTTCGTATTCTGCTCGACGAGTGCCAATGTAGCCATCTACAAAATCCGCTCCGAGTATCTCGCGAATCTCGT
>NZ_LWFT01000658.1:0-9529 GCF_001635105.1 Oleiphilus sp. HI0079 | reverse complement strand
TCTCAACAACGGCATACGCTTTTTCACCCTTCGCTCTCGCAATATCAGGGCATTCAATCAAGCTTCTTAACGCTTCAAATAGCTCGTTCTCATCGGCAACGGTTTGCAGCGCTCCACTATCCATAAATTCCTGGCAGATCATTTGAAAGTTAAAGTAATGCGGACCTATCAGCATGGCCTTGCCTAACGCGCCCGGCTCAATCGGGTTATGCCCACCCACCTCAGCGAGCGAACCGCCTATAAACACCAAGTCACTCGCCGCATAAAAGCGCATTAATTGGCCCATCGCATCCAGAACATAGACATCGTCTTTTGCGCCAATCAAGGGAGACGAACTGAATCGGCTGGTTTGGAATCCCGCCTCAGATGCCTGATCGTATGCAGACTCGAAACGCTCAGGATGCCGTGGAACCAAAATCAACGTTAAGGAAGGAAAATGCTGCTTGAGCTGACGGTGTACTGAAAGCACTTTCGCATCTTCACCCTCGTGCGTGCTCGCCGCAATCCAGATTGTTGTGTCATCAGGCACATTTTCCCTCAGCCGTGCTCCGCTCTCAGCGACTGAGCTATCAACGTCGATATCGAACTTAACACTTCCTGTCACACCAATTTTTTCAGCAGAAATACCCAGTGTCGCGAAGCGTTGAGCATCTGGCTGGTGTTGACACAGCACCAGCTGCAAACTCTCAAACAGCCATGACACCATTGGCAATAAGCGTCGGTAACCTTTCGCAGAGCGCTCAGATAAGCGCGCATTGGCCAGCACAACAGGACAGCCCAAGGCTCGCGCGCCGTGAATCATGTTTGGCCATAACTCTGTTTCCATGATGATCACAAAGCTTGGACGTATACGCTTTAAAAAAGCGCGCACGAAAAGCGGAAAATCGTAGGGTGCATAGACGTGAAAAACACTGTCGCCAAACAGCTTGTCAAGCAAGGCTGAGCTCGTTGGCGTCATGGTAGTGATGGTGATTTTTTTCTCGGGATAACGGGACTGTAGCTCACGAATAATCGGCTCGGCTGCAAGCAACTCACCAACAGATACTGCGTGCACCCAAATGTCCTGCGCTTGCTCTGGGGCCTCAAAAAAGCCCATACGCTCCAGACGACGAGTTCGATATTCAGGCGCCTTTAAACCTCTCATCCACAAACGTAGCAATACAAAAGGCATGCAGATGGCCACTAGAATTGAGTACACTAAACGAACCATAACCAAAAACGTCCTATCGATAACGCGGGCGAGTATACCTTAGCTCAGATAGCAGCCCAATCACTATGCCGCAAGCAAACCACGCCAAGCCACTTTCTATTTGTTTCGTTCACGATGACCGCATCGGGCATCAGAAGCAACTTAGGGGCTTGGAAAATCAGCTCATGAAACGCGCACTGTGCACAACGCACTGGGTAGACCAACAGTCAGTCGCCTTGCTAAATCACGCACTTCGTTTCGATATCTGCATTGGTGCGGGCCACAAAACCCATTGGCCGCTGTGGCGACTTGCCCGGAGGCATCGCGCGTTTAGCGTCGTTCTGATGACCCCAAGCTTGCCGATGTTTCTATTTGATGCGGTAATCTGCCCCCGTCATGACGACCCAAAAGCGAGCTCTCGCGTGTTTGTCACCAAAGGTCCCATCAATACTATTCAGCATCTAACAACGCCGGACCGAAAGCCTTATGAAAACGCCCCAGATCGATCGCCGCAACACAACCTGATCTTGCTGGGAGGCCCCAGCAAACATTTCAACTGGAGTTCGGAGCGCATACTGACCACTGTCAAACAACTAGTCAGACACGACACGGACCTTCCCTGGCTACTCTCACCCTCTCGTCGGACTCCAGACACAACAATCGAAAGAATCAAAGCCGAGCTACCAAGGCTACGTTTTTTGAGCGCAAACCATGATCTGGACCAAGCAATACACCGCGCAAAACAAGTTTGGGTCAGCGCCGACAGCAGCAACATGATTTACGAGGCGCTCTCTGCCGCGAAACCCACTGGCGTCATAGAGCTCGCCACGCGTCATAAATTATTTAGAAAGAATCGTCTTCGCAATGAACTTGAGCGACTATATCGGGAAAACCATGTAATGAGGCTCGCAGACCTCTCGCCTGAATCAGACATAAACAACCGCCAGCAGACCGGACTGCATGAAGCTGAAAGAGCAACTGAGTGGCTCTTGATGCGATATGAAACCTGGCGATCAAAACACGAGGGGCAAGATGTTTAATCACATCCTGCAAGTGCTCCCCGCCCTGGAAAGTGGTGGTGTTGAGCAAGGCACATTAGAGCTTGCCGAGTTTCTTAGCCAACAAGGTCATCGATCGAGCGTCGCCTCTTCTGGAGGCAAACTTGCGCAGCGGCTAACCGAGTGGAACGTCGCCCATTACCAACTTCCGCTCGATCGTAAAAACCCTATTCAGATCATGCGTAACGCGAGACATCTAGAAAGACTGATCAACGAGCAAAACATCGATTTACTGCACGTGCGCTCACGAGCGCCGGCATGGAGCGTCTACCTTGCTTCACGTTCGACGGGCGTCCCATTTATCAGCACCTTCCACGGTTGTTATGGACACAAGAATGCGCTCAAGCGCTTGTACAACTCGGCGATGTTAAGAGGACGAGCGTGTATCGCAGTCTCAGAATTCATAGAGCACCATATACGCGAAACCTATCCATGGGCGAAGAATGTGGTGCAGATTAATCGAGGCGTAGATACCGACTACTACACCCGCTCCATTCAGGTAAGCCCGTCTATCTCAACGCATGCAACTAAGAAACCAGCCCAAGTAACGACGTCAACAAAAGGCCCAGAGAAACCCTTTACACTTCTTTTACCCGGACGATTCTCAGAGCTCAAGGGCCATCAACTTCTGCTAGATGCCGTCGAGCCAATAACAGATAGACCTCTTAAGATCATTTTTGTTGGCAGCAGTCACGGCAAAGAACACTATTACCAATCGCTTCGTGAACGCGCCACCTCCCTTTCGCCAAAAATTGAGTTCGTAAACGGGCACAGGGATTTACGGGAATTTTATCACCAAGCGGATGCGGTGGTATCTGCGACACGAAAACCAGAATCTTTTGGACGAACAATGATCGAGGCGCAAGCCATGCAATGCCTGGTGCTCGCACCGGATCAAGGAGCAAATCGAAGCATTATCGCACCCGAGTTACAACTGGGCCTGTTCAAAGCGAATGACAGCCAATCACTCACTGAGAAAATTACGGCTTTAATGTCGATCCCACTCAAAAATCGCAGTCTAATGGGAGTAGCGGCTCGAAACTTCGTGCAGCTCCATTTTCAACGATTGCAAATGACACAAAAAACACTGGAGCTGTACCAACAGCTTTGGCAAGATTCGACTACACTACACGGACGTTAACCGCGCGCGAAACCATGTCCCAAAACACAAAGATCATCATTAATCGCCGTATCTTCCAAAAAGAAAGTAGCGATTACTTCGAACCCAAATATTGGCAAACCAAACATGCCATTGAGGGGCACGAGCGAGGCCGCGGCACTACGTGGTTTGTACGACATCGCACGCATTCCCTCGTTTTGCGCCATTACTATCGCGGCGGCTTGATGAGCCGTATCAACCGTGATGCCTACGTTTATACGGGTGCGAAGAACACACGGTCATTCAAGGAGTTTTCAGTTTTACAGGCACTTTTTGATGCAGGACTACCCGTTCCTGAGCCAGCTGCCGCACGGGTTATTCGCAAAGGAAGAAGTTACACGGCAGACCTGATTACTCGCCGTATACCCAATGCGCAAGATCTTCTACAAGTTTTTCAGGCACCGGCGACCAATACGATCATTCAAGATATTGCCGAAACTGTCGCTCAGCTGCATAACTTTGGCGTTTGGCATCCAGACTTGAATATCCAGAACATACTGGTTGATAACAAACAGAAGGTTTGGATCATCGATTTTGATCAGGCAAAGATTCTTCGGCTAAAACAACGTCATCGAATGCGAATGCTGGAACGATTGCAACGCAGCTTCATGAAGGAACAGGTTCGACACGGTATTATTTGGACTGACCAAAACTGGTGCGATTTTATGCACTTTTACCAGCAAAGCCTCACGAAAAAATAAGCCCAGCGGCTACTCTCGCCAATACTCTGCAATCCACGGACAAGGTTTTAGTCCTTTCCACCAACGCTTCAACCTAGGCATCGGCTTACCCCACTCTCCTCTAATTGCGTCTGGTGGATTTGGGCGACCATGAAACACCAACATGCTCGCTCCTCTAGGCGTCTCGTAATGGCGAGAGGAAAAACGCATCAAGCCCGAATGCATGACATGTTTTTTGAAACTAAGGCACAAGCGATCATCAAAAAATGATGCCCCACTAATGGCTTTCGCCCAAATATATTCCTGCTCTGTCACGAACTCTTCCAACACCGCAATCGGATCCGCAAGATAACGCGTTAAAACAGGCTTCATGCTATCGCCATCAAAACGCATTACAGAGGCCTGACCCTTTCCAGGCTGATACCAGTTTTCCAACATCATAAACGGCGCAGCGCCTTCAAATAGAGGCTCTATAGATCGCAAAATCACAATATCCAGATCAAGAAATAAGACTCGGCCTTCAAGGCCTAACTTGGCGGCATCAAACAAGGCGAGCTTACGCCAAGCAGAACAATAGCGAGCGTATTTGTAGGGGGGCTCTGGAAAGTCAGGAAGTGCTTTTATCTCGATGTCATCACGAAGGCCAGTTGCATCTTCCGTAAAACAGACAAAGCGAACGGGCGAATCCACATTGCGGCTGACCATCGCGAAGAGGCGATTCACATATTCTGGGCCATACATGTCACCCCATTTTAAGCAAACGACGGTGCGAGATACGTTCATGGCCCGTATGTATGACGACTACCCTTACGGGCATCTTTAAAACGTTTGTATTCCCACTGATACTGCTCGGGCCGATCACGCACACACGCTTCTACCGTGCGATTCATCGCTGTTACCGAAGTCAGTAGGTCGCTACTGTAGATTTCAGGGTCCGCCTTGCGGAACACCATATCAAAACCAGTACCATCATCTCTTCGCAGCGCAACAAGACTAACCACAAGACAATCCGTTTTTTCAATCAAACGCGAAACCAATTTAATGGTATTCGACTCAACCCCCATAAAAGGGGCAAACACCCCGCCGGTTCCACCAGGAACCTGATCCGGCAAAATCCCAACCATACCGTTCTCTCGCAGGATCGAAAACAAGCGGACAACACCTCGCTTGGTTGTCGGCACAAGTTCTGAGCCATGCCGCCCCCTAACTGACGACATATATTCTTCTAAAGGCTTAATCTTTGGGGGTCGATATAAAGCGGCCATCGGTCGGAGCGTCGATAGATATAGGCCAACCAACTCCCAATTTCCATGGTGAGGGGCGAGCACGATCAGGCCTTTTTTCTGTTCAAGAGCCATATCAAACAGCTCTTTGCCCTCTACCGAACGAATCAAGCCTAATGCCTTGTCAGATGGCCATTCCCACATCGCGCCAAACTCACAGAACAGTTTTGCGGTCTCAGTAAGACTGGATTTAATTAAGGCTTGCTGTTGTTCGTTATTTAACTCAGGAAATGCCAGCTCCACGTTTACCTTCGTAACACGTGTCAGGCTTGAGTCACCCCACCACAATATACGCCCGATCGCACGCCCAAGCTTCTGAGAACTAGCATATGAAAGCCGTGCAAGCATCTTCAAAACGCGAACAACCAACCAAGCGAGAATTTTATCTTTCATGAATGAGAGCGGGCTCTAAGCTGTGAATTATTTGCCCCGAAGTTTAGAGCATCTATTTATGAATTACAGCCTCGACTTCAATGTACCAATGCATTTAAGCTTGATGGCATGAGCTCACTTCGCACACTTCAAATTTGCGCATCACATGGCAACCAGCTTGGTGGCATGGAAAAACAGGTGATCGCTATTTGTGATGGCCTTATCGGCACAGATCATGAAGTACATATCGCAGCAAGCCCCCAGCTACTTGAGCAAATCAGCAAAGAGGCTGTATTGCATGCCCTGCCGACAGAAAAGAGCCGACGCCATCCAGCTCTAAAGAACACTTTACTCAGTGTCATTGAGCACGTTAAACCGGACATTATTCATGCTCATGGCCTAAAAGCAGCCGCGTTACTGCAAGCGCTTCCGAGATATAAAGACTGTAAGCGCGTTGTGTCTATACACGGCGAGAAAAAAGACCTACGCGTTCTAAAAGGCATGGACGCGTGCATCGGCGTAAGTAAAGAAATTTATACGCACCTTCAAGAAGAAGGCTTTCCAGCCGTATTAATAGAGAACGGTATACCGCCATACCGAGGGCCACTCATTAGCAAAGAGCAGCTATGCACAGAGCTAAATCTTGATGCGAGTTTACCGCTGCTACTTTGCGCGGGGCGCCTGGCTCCAGTCAAACGCTATCATCTGGCAATGCGGGCATGCCGAGATTTGCCCGTCAACCTTGTCATCGCCGGCGACGGCCCGATGTTCAAAGAACTGAAACAACTGACTACAGAGCGCATTCTGTTGATCGGCAATCGCAATGACGCTCCTGGGCTCCTCGCCGCTGCAGATGCCGTTCTGAGCATATCCGAACGCGAGGGCATGAGCCTGACTATGCTGGAGGCACTTGCTGCCAGCACACCTGTGCTCTCAACGCCTGTATCAGGCGCTGCGAGCCTGCTTCCAAAGCAGTCTCTCATCCCCTCCAAAACGCCTGACGATCTCCGGCAATTTCTTTCCAATGCGAGTAATGTGCTGGATCAACACAGAAAAGCTCAAAGCAGCTTGTTCGAAGCCATTCGAAATGAATTTACACAAGAGGCGATGGTCTCGAGAACATGCACTTTGTACAGGCAGTTAGTGCGACGCAGCGAGTTGCTATTTCTTGGCGATTGCAACACCTGCGGAACAGAACAGCTAAAAGGCCAGGCGTACCCGGCTCTTGTTGGCGAAGCGCTAAATCGGCGCATCCAAAATTGTGGCCAAACGATGGCAACAACACGAGAAGCACTCAAGTATTTTGCACACTTTGGTCATGATCACCTCAACGCGGTATTTATTCAGTACGGCTTGGTCGATAGTTGGTCAACTCTCAAAGCAGCGCCGTATGTCTTGTATTACCCAGATAATGCTCGCCGACGCTTTTTCCGTCGCTGGGTCAAAAAATGGAAGAAATATGGCCGAAAGATCGGCATTGGCAAGCTCTTCGGCATGACCAACCAGGTGCCGATAGAGGAATATCAGGCCAACATCGCAAAAATTTTGGATGCCGTCAGCTGCCCTGTATTTCTGATCGAAACCGCACCCAACCAAGACGATTCGCGCAACCCTGCCATACAAGCGTATAATGCCGCCTTGGCTGAGTTGGCTGAACAATACGCTCATGCTAGCCTGATCCATTGCTACGAGGTGTTCGCAACAAACATGCAAGACTATTATCAAGATGCGACACATTTCTCTCCTGCAGGGCATGCAAAATTAGCCGAGATGATTTCCAAACATCCTTTGTTGAGCGCCCCCTAAAACACACCTGACAATTTGTGATCAAACATCGGACAACCACAAAGCGCTAATAAATGACTTACTTAACCCGCAAAGCCCTATTGCTCGACCGAGACGGCGTCATCAACGTTAATCATGGCTACGTGCACAGACCCGAAGACTGCAGCTTTGTGAAAGGCATCTTTGACCTTTGCGCAGCAGCACAACGAAAAGGCTATACGATTATTATTGTGACCAATCAAAGCGGCATTGCGAGGGGGTATTATGACAACCAGCAGTTCCATCAGTTTTCGCAATGGATAGAGTCGCAATTTCGCGCGCAAGGTATTCAGATCCGTCATACCTATCACTGTCCGCACCACCCAAAGCTATCGAGCCCCTGTACCTGCCGAAAACCAAAGCCTGGCATGATTCATAAAGCCGCGCGCGATTATAAACTCAACCTAAGCAACAGCATTATGGTCGGTGACAGCTGGTCCGATATCGTTTGCGCACGAGCAGCAGAGGTTGGTAAAGCGGTGCTATTTAAAGACCCCGAACATCACTCACCCAAACGACCTTTCGACGACCTCATTTATCCAGATCTATACCGTGAACGTTCTGGACGGTTTTACGCAGCACGAAGCCTTAGTAGTATTAGTAGGTTGCTGTAAACTATACTTCAGCACCTGAACTGAAGAGTCGCAATGCCAAGCCCTTTTCGTCTCAACCCAACCTAACAAACGTGGATTTATTGAATGAGCGATCGCATCAAAGCCCATATCGAGCGCAGTATAGAAGCAAAACAACGTATCCTGAGTAACGAGTCGCTTCTTGATCAGTTAGATCAGTCCATCGCACTTTGCGTCGAGGCTCTTCGAGACGACAAGAAGATTCTCTTCGCTGGAAATGGCGGTAGCGCTTCAGATGCACAGCACCTCGCAGCCGAGCTTGTTGGTCGGTATCGCTATGACCGGGAATCGCTCGCTGCGATTGCCATCACCACCGACACCTCGGCGCTCACTGCGATCGGAAATGATTATGGCTATGAGGACGTGTTCTCGCGCCAGCTTTCGGGCCTAGGCCAGGAAGGTGATGTACTGGTAGCCATCTCTACCTCAGGCAACTCAGGGAACATCGTCAAAGCAATCGAAGTTGCGCGAAAAAAAGGCATAAAAGTCATCGGAATGAGCGGAGAGAAAGGCAAGCTGAAAGAGCTTTCTGACACCTGCCTGGCAGTACCCGCGCCGCTAACGGCAACGATTCAAGAAGCGCACATTATGCTTGGACATATTTTGTGTGATGGTATTGAGCAAGCACTCTGCCCAGAACTGCCAAAAGATTAAACCATAAAGCTCTATGGGTTGCGTCAAATCGATCAGCCCAACCTTTTCAAACTATTGGCTCAGTGACACATCGCGCGTGCTGCAACCGCAACGCGCTAAAGATTCTTTAGCGCGCTCCAAACTCGATCTGGCGCCATCTCTTCCAAGCACTTGTAGTGCCCAAAAGGACAGTCGCGCTTAAAACAAGGACTGCAATCAATCTCCGCTTTAATGACCGCCGATTTTTCGCTCAAAGGCGGAGTATAGTCTGGTGACGTTGAGCCAAATAAAGCAACGATCGGCACACCCAAGCCCGCAGCTACATGCATCAAGCCCGAGTCATTAGCGACTGCTTTATCTGCCTGCGACATCAATGCGACCGCCTCTTGCAAACTCGTGCGTCCGGCAAGATTCTGTACAGCATCTGTGTTCACTGACGAGCAAACAAGGCCAACAATCTCATCGCAGGCTTGCTGATCATTTTGCGAACCAAATAACCAGACCTGACCACCCTCTTGAATATGGCGCTTTGCAATTTCGGCATAATGCCGCTCCGGCCATTTTTTCGCACGACCAAACTCTGCGCCCGGGCATAAGGCAAGAATACGCTGCTCGGTACTTAAAGAATATTTTTGCAGGGCATTAGAAATATTCTCAGCAGCAGGTACTAACGAAGGAGTAGGGCACTCGAAAGAATCA
>NZ_LWFT01000657.1:0-1031 GCF_001635105.1 Oleiphilus sp. HI0079 | reverse complement strand
GCGAACTCTACCCAGAATTGGATCTTTGGAGCACCGCAAAGCCCTTCCTTGAAAAATGGATGCGCGACAGACTGGCGCCTCCTGGCGTTTTTAAACGAATTCGTTCACAAATCCCTGACATTGTTCAGCAATCGCCTGAACTTCCGAAACTGATCTATGAGACTATGGACAGTATTCGAAAGCTAGAACATCCACCGGCACCAACGGTAAAGTCTGAGCCGAGTAAGCACAACGTTAAACGCCGCTTGGCGGGCGGGCTATTAATTGGCGGCGGTTTACTCAGCAGCCAACCGGAGCTTGTCAGTCAACTTCAAAATATGCCCATTGCGGGAATGATCTGCATTGTCGCCGGCGCTTGGTTAGTATTCGTATCCTGATTTTCTGGAGAACTTAATGTCTGAGATTTTAAAGCAATTAGAAGAGATCCTTGAAGAACGCCGCAAGGCTGACCCTGAGGAGTCTTATGTTGCCAGCCTTCATCAGAAAGGGCTAAACAAGATCCTCGAAAAGGTAGGCGAAGAATGCACCGAGACACTTTTGGCCGCCAAAGATGTTGAGCACGGAGCCGCGAAGAACGAGCTTATATACGAGACCGCTGATTTGTGGTTTCATACAATGGTCATGTTGTCGCATTTAAATATCCGTCATGAGGACATTCTTGAAGAGCTAAAGCGGCGTTTCGACTTGTCTGGTCTAGAAGAGAAAGCACAACGCAGTAAGGAGTCATAAAATGGGAATCAGCCCTACCCAGTTACTAATTATATTGGTGATCGTCGCACTCATCTTCGGCACTAAAAAGCTCAGAAACATCGGTGGCGATCTTGGTGGTGCCGTTAAAGGCTTCAAGAAAGCCGTTAAAGATGAGGAAGAAAAAAAATCAATTGAGCAGTCCGATGGCGAGACGATTGATGTTAAAGCTGAGAAAGTCAGCACAGATAAAGAAAAGAAAGACCAAAACGTTTAGCACTTAAGACTGTAGTAGCACATGTTTGATATTGGTTTTCTCGAGCTGATTATTGTTGCGGTTCTCG
>NZ_LWFT01000656.1:0-1810 GCF_001635105.1 Oleiphilus sp. HI0079 | reverse complement strand
TTGCTTTGGTGTGTGGTACTGGATCAAAAGTCGCGATTTAAAAGAATTCGCTTATCAGCGCGCACAAGCGGCGTGTAAGAAGCTAGATTTGCAGTTGCTCGACCAGGCAGTCGCGTTAAAAAGTGTGCGACCCGTGCGCAATGCCAAAGGCCATATGCAGTTGCGTCGAATTTACAGCTTTGATTTCAGCTCCTCTGGTGAAGACCGTTATGAGGGGGAGGTGATTATGCTTGGTAATCGTTTAGATGAAGTGAAATTTGCACCGCATCGCATCGGCTAGTTTGGAAAAAGCAGATCTATAATCAATTTGTCAGACATGCCCTGTTGCTTATATCTTTGAGAACCGCGGGTGAATTTTTTAGAGCAACCCTCACAAAATGCTACCCTTTCTAGTTCATTTTGACCGCCGAAAACAAATGCCATGTCGTTTGGATAGAGCCATATTGCAAATTTAGACTGTTCTATTCTGCGTTTAGGCTCTCCATAAGCGCTTTGTATATTTTCTGCATGATCACCTAACTCGATGTTCAGGGCATTTAGTTCTGCAAGAGTATCGGCTATAAGACTTGATTCATGTTCCGCCGCTTTCATCTGTTTACTCGCGATATCAGGCTCTGTGGCATAATCTTGATACTTGTCGATCCAATAGCTGTCGATACCTGACTGTTCTAGATATGACAAAGCGGGATGAGAGCCGTCGAGGACTTTCAACGTTGCCCCTGTTTTATAGCAAGACGTAGCGCGTTTATAACCAGTTTTAAACCTTGGTTTAAGTCTTGAAAAATAAAGATGCATCAAGCAGACAGAGTAATCTTCCTATGCATCTTGATACACGCTGCTTTCAACTTGTCGAGGCAGAGCATCAAAGCTATACCTAGCGCAGTATTCACTGCTCTCAGTGAGTATTGAAATGTGCTCTTCTTTAGAGAATTCGAAGCATTCGTAATACTCTTTCCCCATTGCTTCTTTATAAACGAGCATTAGGTTGTTAATCGTGTCTTCAGAAGTGTATGCCTCAATGGGGGGCACGCCGACAGGTTCTTTGTTAGCGCAGCCAATAGTCAAGACGGCAAAAAAAATAATGAAAAGCGTAACGAGCAAACGGCGGGATTTAACGAGGTACAACGATATCATCCATGAACTATCAAGAGTTCGATCCTAGAGGCTCAAGCTATGAGCCGCTCTGATCTTCAAGTATAAATTATTCGGTGTATCAAATTAAGTCTGTTTGATTGATTCGTCAGGCGCAGAGGTACTTATTCTGGTTCCCCGCAAATGGCTTAACTCGGCTTTGAATGAAAGGCTATGTAGGCTAGGTAGAGATATGGCCATGCTCACGAGCTCAGAGTAGGAGCAGTCGTCTATAACTCCATGATAGCGATCAACTAAGTAGCGAATTTTTTGTTCCTCATCAAATGCACAGCTAAGTCGTAAGGGCTCGAGGGAGATTACCTGTTGGCACTGCATTTCATCATAGGCGGACTGCACGGCAGTAGAGTAAGCGCGAACCAAGCCTCCAGCGCCAAGTTTAATGCCGCCAAAATAACGGACGACAACAATGAATATATCCCCCACATCTTTATGCTGCATAACGTTTAGCATCGGCTTTCCTGCGGTTCCACTGGGCTCTCCATCATCAGACATCGCGACGGACGTAGGTGCTTTCGGGTCACCAAGTAAATAGGCCCAGCAATGATGGCGTGCATCTGTGTAACGTTCCCGCAAGGTTTGCAAATGGATCATGGCTTCAGCGCGGTTCTTTGTATGAAACACAAAGGTGCTAAAACGACTTTTCTTGACGATCAATTCA